>JAUXJX010000193.1 GCA_030624545.1 Bacteroidota bacterium
GACCAAACTGCAGAGCCTGACCTGCATTGGGATAGACATGGAGACGGCAACCATATTCATCGTTGGGCACCACAACGAAATCTCCCGAGGCGCTCTGCTGCTCGTATCCGACGTGCCGATCACGCCGGAAGGGATTAAAACGGAAGAATCGGATGTCCGAGTTACAAAAAAGTGGTCGGAGACCCACTTACGAATAGCGATAAGCGCCATGACCGAGATTGGCGAAAAGGGGGAAGAGATCAGGCATTTTCAATACTAGCAAAATCTTCTTATAGAACGCGGATTACGCGGATCAAACGGATCTACACGTATCAAATCCGCGAAAATCAGCGTCATCCGTGAAATCCGCGTTCGATTCATAATCCTATTTGATTAGAACCATCCGAATCCATTACGTAGATCTCCGAACCACGATCTCTATCCGATTTGAACGCGATTCTTGATCCATCGGGAGACCAGGCCGGTAACATATCATCTGCAGGGTTATTCGTCAGGTTGAGGGGATTGGAGCCATCCGCATTCTTCACATATATTTCCCAATTTTTATTCCTGTAAGACTGCCAGGCTATTTTAGAACCGTCAGGTGACCAGGCAGGTGAAAGGTCCTCACCTGGGCTGTTGGCTATATTGATTTGATTTGCGCCATCCGGATTCATTACATAAATCTCGGCGTTGCCATCGCGATCCGAAACAAAGGCGATCCTGGATCCATCGGGGGCCCAGAACGGGCCGTAATCATTGCCGACAGCTTTTGTCAGGTTGATTTGATCCGAGCCATCGGCGTTCATTAGATAGACTTCCTGATTTGCGAAACCATCCCTGCTCGACGTGAACGCGATTTGCGAGCCATTGGGCGACGACGACGCGAAAAAATCTGCGCCGGGGGACTTGGTAAGACGGACTAGATCGGAGCCATCCGCACTCATGGCGTAAATCTCGAATCCGTCACCCCTGTCCGACCAAAAGGCGATTTTGCTTCCATTGGGAAACCAGGATGTAGACTGCAGAAAATCATCGCCAGGATTATTAGAAATGTTCGTTTCATGGGAGCCGTCAGAATTCACCACACAAATTTCCCAGTTGCCTTCCCGATCGGAAACGAAAGCGATTTTTGATCCGTCGGGAGACCAGGCAGGATAAATATCATTGGCAGAATCATCGGTCAGTTTGGATTGATTTGCGCCATCGGCATTTGTGACATAGATCTCAAAATTGCCATTCACTTCCTGCGCATAAGCGATCTTCGATCCGTCCGGCGACCACACCGGACGAGAATCCCATTCCTCTCCGGTAATGTATCTCAGCAGGATGATGGACAGGGCTGCGAGAAGGGAAATACAGCCGACAATGATAAAGATTACTTTGCGGGTTTTTCTTGCTTCCACTTTAGGTGTTTTAAGAAAAATGCAACGCGAATTTCCGCGGATATGACGGATTCACGCGGATTAATTCTCCAAAACATCTCCAAAATACAATATTATTCCGTGCTCATATAGAGGCGTCCTTTCCAATATTCCTAGCCTCCAATGGGCTATAATAAAAAAAACCAGGCCTACAAATGCGAGCAAAATCATTCATCTATTTGGGTCGATTGGTATTTCATTCCAAATTGCTTGCATTTTTGCCAAGAAGAGTTTATCAAGGTTAATGAGCAATTCAAAATCTGGCCCTATGGATAATTCAGTCACATCAGGTCCAAAATGAGACCTCTATTCTGCAGAATCTTCCTTTCGCTGTCTTTGCTTGCATGCAGCGAGTGGTTCATATGTGGCGATATCAATAGCCAAACGCTGTCTAGTCCGACCGTAGCCACTCCGGACAGGGAATCTCTCATTCGGCAAAGCATTTTGCAGATTCATCAAGAAAAATACGACAGCGTACTCGCGAACTGCGCCATATTGCGTGAGCAATATCCGGACGATCCGGCAGGATATCTCATTCCGGCAGACGTCTACCAAACGATAATGAGTGACTACCGCGTGAGAATATTCGAAGCTGAATTTGACAGCCTCATTAAGTTGACAATCAAGATAGTGAGAAAATCATTGAAGACTGATGCCACGCCTGACAACTACTTTATTTTGGGGGCTGCAGAGGGCTATCGCAGCTTTCATCGATTTCGTCGTGGCGAATGGCTGAGTGCCATCAATTCGGCTCGAACGTGCATAAAGTCCTTGCGTTTCGCCAATAAATTGGATACAAGTTTTGTTGATCCCCTGCTCGGTTTGGCGCTTTTCGAATATGGACAGAGTAAGGCACTGAGTCTCGGATTGGACCTGTTTTCAAAAAAACGCAAAAATGCCATCAAAATGCTGAAACGAACTGAGAAAGATGGCCGTTATGTTTCCACAAGTGCCTCGTATGCTCTGCAGCTAATTTACTACGAGACAGGCCAATTTGGATCGGCCCTGGAACTCAACGACAAATTGTCCCAGGAATTTCCATTGAATCCGGTCGGCTTGTATAATCGCGCACTATTATTTGAGAAGATGGACCGCCTTGCGGATGCCATTGCCATTTGGAAGAAACTCATATCCCGCATCGAGGCATTTGAGCAGCCCAGCAACAATTACCTGGCAGAATGCCACTATCATCTAGCCGATCTTTATCGGAGACTTGGGCAGACCAGTAGCGCATCAGAAGAGTTGGCTAAAGCCGAAAAATATGCCGGCCTTTATCGGCGCGACCAGGAAATGGATGGCCCATACACGAACTTCAAAGACATAAAAAAAGCGATCAAGCGGGCCAGAAAGGATCTATAGCCGAATCAAGAAGCCTGCATCAAAGAGACTGGCTGGGGTTGGTTCGAACCTGCTATTTTGGATTAATCTTCGTTGCTGCGCAGCTCTTTAATCCCTCCGGCACACATGGGCTCATAAATCCTTTGGATTTTACCAGATACATGCTTAAATTTCTTGTCGGAAATGCAGCCAATTATCGTGCGGTTTTACCTGGCTTTTGAATTTTATTTTTCCAGCACAGTAGCAAATAATAAAATACCTACTTTCAGCCTAAGGAGGAACCATGAACATCGCCTATTTCGATCCTTTATCGCGGGCATGGAACCGGATGACAACGGCTCTTTTCAAGCCATTCGATATTGGCAAGTGGTTTGTCGTGGGGTTCACCGCATTTCTGGCTGGATTGATGGATTGGCCTGAAGGCGGCTCCAATGACAAAGGCAGAGGAGACACGGACTTTGGCGAGATTCTCGATTTTCCCGACTTGGCCCGGCAATGGCTAGCCGATAATCCCGGCTGGTTCACTTTGATTGTAATGGGTCTGCTGCTCTTAATCGCATTTGTGGTTCTTTTGATCTGGCTGAGCTCGAGGGGAAAATTCATGTTCCTGGATAATGTCGTACATGACCGCGCTAAGGTCTCACAACCCTGGCGCGAATATAAGATGCATGGCAATTCCCTATTCGTATGGCGTCTCTGTTTCGGTATAGTCTGCCTGGCCATATTTGCCATTTTTGCGATTATGTGCTTCAACTTAGCATCGGATATCTATTACGACGAATTCTCTTTCAGCCATCATGTCCTGGAAATAATAGGATTGGTCGTACTGGCTTTGTTGCTTTTCGTGGTTATCGCATACATTTCATTATTCCTGACCGACTTCGTGGTCCCCATAATGTATAAGAACAACATAACAGCGCTCCAGGGGTGGAGTCGTTACCTGGCACTTTTCGAAAAATATTGGCTGCGTTTCATTCTTTATGGATTGATCGTGTTCGTGCTATGGATTTTTGTCGTGATGTTCGTTTTTATTGTCGGCATTCTTACCTGTTGCGTCGGCTTTCTGCTGTTGATTATCCCTTATATCGGCTCTGTTATCCTATTGCCTATTTCGTATCCGTTCCGGTCGTTCAGTCTGGAATTCTTGCAGCAGTTCGGCCCTGAATTTGATGTATTTCCCGGGGCGGAGGATTCACCGGTTGGTGAGGCGGTTTGATAAGTCGAGAGCGAGATAGGGATTGAAAACGTCAATACAAACAATCCTAGACAGGATATGCAGGATAAACAGGATGTCTCTTATCTTGTCGATCCTGTTATCCTGTCTGGTCTTAGCATTTCTACCCTACAAGATCGATCATGATCAGAGTATATCTTAAGAAACCAAATTCGCCTAAATCGATTGTGACGAAGGCTCTTTTTGCATCTGCCTTGTTGTTGATATTGCTCGTGTCCCTGTTCTGGAATCCGGAGAAGATAAGTGTTGCAACTTGTTTTCTAAAGGAAGCAACGGGATATAGCTGCCTTACCTGCGGATTAAGCCGGTCCTTCTATGCTGCTTCTCATCTGCATTTACTGGAGTCCTTTGGATTTCACCTGATGGGGCCAATTATCTATTTCTCTTTGATGATACTGTTTTTGAGATTTTCATTTGAAGCGGTTGCAAGAAAAGAGGTTCGAATAAAGACTGATCCAAGAATCACCAAAATTATTCTAGTTTCATTTTCATGTCTATGGCTGGGTTTTAGCGTCATTCGATTTCTTGATGAGCTATAAGAATTGGTTCCGACCTAGATAAACCTCTCAGGTTTTGAAAACCTGAGAGGTTTTACTTCTGTAAAGAATGACCTAAAGCACATGGGATAACCGGGATTTGTGATCATGATCCTGTCTATCCTGTAAATCCTGTCAAAACAATTATTAAAACATATCCGAATTACTTCCAACTGGCACAACACGTTATTTCAAATAGCTGTATTTTGATAGTCAAACGAATTGAGGAGCATAGATTGGATAAGGTCCGGCCTCGCATAACAGTCTTATCTTCGGAGCAAATCGAACAGGTTCACACATACTCACTTCGTGTGCTTTCAACAACGGGAATCCGGGTGGATTCACAGCGGGCGAGAGATATCTTCTGCAAGGCCATTGGATGCTCGTCCGACGACGACCGTATCCGCATTCCCGCAGAACTGGTGGAACATGCTATAAGATCGGCCCCTTCGTCTATTGAAGTTTATACCCGGGCCGGCGAGGTCGCATTTTGTCTTGACGCTGCGCAAAACTCCCAGACATATTTTGGC
>JAUXJX010000530.1 GCA_030624545.1 Bacteroidota bacterium
GAGGTTGTGGGGATCCTCTATTCCGTCAAGCATAGCAAGGATTGCAGGCTCATCTATTGGCTTGATCAAGCCAAGCAATTCCTCCAAGCTTAACAGCGGCACTCCGCCAATTAGCGCCAGAATGCCCTGATGTTTGTCTGTCTTCGCTTTCCTTGATATCGCCTCGGAGGGTACAAATTGCAGGGTGGTTTTGCGCTGTTTTGCCAGTGCAATGAGAGATGAATACCTGCCTTTGGGGCTTGTTTTTGAGATAAGGATTTTTTCTATCGGACGATCCGATTCAAGGGCGGCGCGGACGGAATTAATGCCATAAATTACATTATCAGTCGACATGCTGAATGCCTATTATGATGTTTGAATTAGGTCGAAGAGGTTTAGGCATGCATTCCAGACTACGTGCAAAGAGGGGATTCGCCTTAATACACGCCTTTAACGTAGCCGCCATCCACGTTTAGGGAAATCCCGGTGATATAACTGGCATTTTCCGAGGCTAAGAATGTAAAGACGTTGGCGATTTCTTTAGGGTCTGCAATTCGTCCCAGGGGGATATCGTTATGGTATTGATCCAGAATCTGCTCTGTGGAACAGCTTTCCTGTTTTGCCCGGGTTTTTATGTGTTCGGTCACTAGCCCTGTCCGCACATATCCGGGACAGACATTGTTGACAAGAATATTGTATTTCGCCAGCTCATTTGAGAGCGATTTTGTCAGGCCAACCACGCCGGACCTTGCAACGCTGGATAGGATCAGCCCATCGATCGGCTGTTTGGCTGACACGGAGGAGAGAAACAAAACACGACCCCATTCTTGCTCTTTCATTGATGGGATGACGGCCCTGGCCAGACGGACAAAACCCCTGAGATTGAGGTTAAGATATTTTTCCCATTCCGATTCGTTTATCTGAGAAAAATATTTTGACGGCGGTCCGCCGGAATTGCAAACCAGTACGTCGATCTTCTCGAGTTTCTCAAGGGTAAATCGAACCAGGTTGTGAACATCGCTTTCCGATTCTATATCTGCAGAAAAATGAAGGACCGGGGCCCCGGTTTTCTTCCTGATAGTCGCGGCTGCCGATGCAAGCACGTCTTCACGCCGGGCACTCATTACGACAGCAGCGTCCTCCTCTGCAAATCCTTCAGCAATTGCATAACCCATTCCCTGGCTGGCTCCGGTAATCAGTACCACACGATTTTTCAAGCCTAAGTCCATAATCGCCAAAGAAAAATAAAGTATTCCTACTCGACCTTGTTGTGCAAAATCCCTATCTTTTCGATCTCAGCCTCGATCAAATCTCCACGCTTAATCCCGCCTACCCCTTCTGAAGTACCTGTCGAGATCAGATCGCCGGGATAGAGGGTGAGATATTTGCTGATTATGGAAAGAAGCTGCGGAATTTTGAAAACCATGTTTCCCGTATTGGATTTTTGCTTCACTTCGCCGTTCAGCCTGAGCTCGGTATCAAGATCGAAGGGATAAGGGAGTTCCTTTGGAGTGACCAGGCACGGTCCCATGGGCCCAAATGTGTCCATATTCTTTGAGAGAAACCACGGTCGGCCTGCCGTTTTTGCCGCCTTTTGCAGGTTTCTGGCGGTCACATCGTTGAAGACTGTATATCCGGCTACGTATTTTTCGAAGTGATCCGGATCGATATTTCTGGCCTTTTTGCTGATTACCACAGCCAATTCCAGTTCGTAATCCACGCGGCCAACGCCATCCGGAAGTAGAATGGCTTCGTCGGTGCCGATGACAATGGATCCAACCTTGCCAAAGAAGTTTGGCTTATCAGGAACGTCCTGACCGCCTTCCGCCGCATGCGCGATGTAGTTCAATCCGACACAGAGAATCTTTCCCGGGTTAAGGATGGGTGCCTTGATGTCATAATCATCCTGGATGATAAACTGTTCCCAAAGATTGTGTGTTTCGAGATAGTCAAATACACGGAGGATCAGGTCGTCGGAGAAATCTGACAGTGAAATGAGTTCTTGAATGGAACCCAATTTCACCATCATGCGTTTTTTTCTTATGAAATTGTAAGTTTGGAAGGCTTCCGTAAAGTTGATCAGTCCCCTATCGATTTCAACTCCTATGGCCTGTTCTCTTGTGAGGGCTAATTGGAAGAGTTTCATGAAACCTTTGGATTTCTATTGCCGAGCGAGGAATTCCGGCGATTTAGTTAGGCAGAGCCCACAACAATAATTAGCTGGAATAGAACTATCGATTTGGTTTAGCCGTTTAAAAACTATGACAATGGCCCAAACTATTCAATATTATTTTCCGTAATAATCTTTGTATTGAAGCGCTAAAATTTGCCTTTCCAACCGGGTTCCCGTACATTTAAGTTTGTTCAAAAATGAAGCCGTCATGATATTCTGTCGAATTATCCGTAACTGTTACCGATCATTTATCAAACCAGGCTCAAACATTGGTCCTCAACCTGGAGATCATCTAATCTACTTAGTATAAGGAGGTATAATTGGTCATTCTTGTAAGGGCTCGCGTTCTCTTATTGTCGCTGGTTTTTGTTTGTCTTTTTCAAACGGTAGATGCCCAAGATAGACCTATGGAAGTTGAGGAAGAGTTGCGACAATCTCGAATCAACCGGAGTCTGCTGTTCAACTATGATTTCCATAATTTCGCGGCAGATCATCCGGATTCCTCGAGATTGGGAGTTGTGGTTTCGC
>JAUXJX010000506.1 GCA_030624545.1 Bacteroidota bacterium
AGGAATTACCATGAAGCTCTGGGAATTCCGGGATGTGGGCGGCAACAGTAAAAGAGAGGCCACCTGCTGCACCATCGAGTCCATGAATGACGCGAGGGCGGTATGCCAAAAACTCGGAATTCCACATTACGTGGTCGACTTCCGGACCGATTTCAGCAAGTATGTTGTGGACGATTTTGTGAATGAATATCTGCTCGGCCGCACGCCAAATCCCTGCGTAAACTGCAATACTAAGATCAAATGGGAGTCTTTGCTGCAGAAGGCGATAGAGTTGGGTGGGGATTATGTCGCGACCGGGCATTATGCCGGGATTGGCTATGACTCATCCTCGGCTCGGTATTATGTTCTAAAGGCGAATTTCGATGAAAAAGATCAGTCATACGCTCTGTGGGGCTTGAGCCAGGAGAGCCTTTCTCGCACGATTTTTCCGCTAGGCAATCTGCGCAAGTCAGATGTTCGCGGCATTGCTGCGCAGATGGGGCTTAAGACGGCGGAGAAGGTGGAAAGCCAGGAAATCTGCTTTGTGCCGGACAACGACTATCGCAGGCTTTTGCAAGAACGATTGGCGCAGAGAGGAGAGGGGTCGGCTTATCGCGGTGAAATCGTAACCACCAAAGGCGAGGTCGTCGGCGAACATGAGGGCTATCCCTATTTCACGATCGGCCAGAGAAGGCGGCTGGGCGTTGCACTCGGCAAGCCCGCTTACGTTGTCGACATCATGCCGGATAATAATCGAGTGGTAATAGGGGACAAGCATGAGCTCTACAAGCGCGGATTAAGAGCCACACGCGTCAATTGGGTTGCAATTGAGGGACTGAAAAAGCCGGCTCGCTTTTTTGTTAAGATCCGCTACAGAGATCCGGGTGGATTTGCGAGCGTGTCCAATGCTGAAGACGGCCGCGTGAGAGTGGAGTTTGAGGAGCCGCAGCCGGCTATCACACCCGGTCAGTCTGTGGTTTTCTATGACGGAGACCGACTTGTTGGCGGTGGCATTATTGATGAGAGTTTTTGAAAGACAAGATTTAGCCACGAAGGACGCGAAGGAACGCGAACGAAAATAGACTTAATTCGTGAGTATTCGTGGTAATTCGTGGCAGAAATTTTCAGTCATCCAGAACAACCAAGGAGTTAGCCACGAATGTACACGAATCTACACGAATGGAAATGATAGGCATGGGAGATTTGAAGAACGTTCTGCAACGCCCTGGCAGGCAGGCGTGGTAATTTGTGGCAGAGATTTTCTGTCGTCTGGAACAACCAAGGACATCCCATCAAAATGAGTGATAATCTCTCTTCCTCCGAATTAGTCCGATTGATCAAAACCGTCTTTCCACCGCAAGAGAATGATAGAAATCTGGCGATTCTTGTGGACTTGCCCGATCTGGACCGGCCTGATAACCCGAAATGGGAGAGAAGACGCGAGTTGGCCTACCAATGGTCACGCATGTTGCGTGAAGCGAAAGACTTGCTGGGTCTCGATTCGGTCTCGGTGATTTGCTATCAGAATGTGAGTCTAAACAATGCGAACCTGCCTGAGATCTGCTGGAAAGTTGATGACCCACCCACCGAATGGGATCAGGATTTTCTGCGCGGCAGCAGACAGGCAATTAAACTCGAAGAGTCTCTCTCCGGGCAAAACATAATCCTTGCGCCTACAGAATTTTCGACGACGGCCCCGCTAAAGCTGCTGGCCAGGAAGTACGGATTCAGGGCGGCCACCATGCCAGGCTTTTCGGAGGCAATGGTTCCGGCGCTCAGGCTTGATTGGAGCGAAGTAGCAAGCAGAGTCAATATGGTAAAGGAGCGATTGGATCGTTCGGACAAAGCAACCATAGAATTCTTGGTCGACTCTTCTGAATCATACACCCTGGAACTGGATCTGCGATTTCGCTCCGCGACTGCCAGTAACGGACTATTCCCGAAGCCTGGAATGGCCGGGAATCTGCCCAGCGGCGAAACCTATATCGTTCCTTATGAAGGGGAGTTGGAGGAGAGAAGCCTGTCGGCAGGCATTATGCCGGTTCAGTTTGACCAGGAGGTCGTCCTTTATGAAATCGAAGCAAACCGGGCTGTGAAAGTCTTGTCCGAGGGTCAGCACTCTAAATTTGAGGCCAATAAATTATTGAATGAACCTGCCTATGGAAACATTGCCGAACTAGGGATTGGCGTTCTCAGCCCTCTCGGCATTAAGCCCATTGGAGAAATCCTGCTCGATGAAAAGCTCGGCCTGCACATCGCTTTTGGCCGCTCCGATCATTTTGGCGGGGCAACGGGTCCGGGCCAATTCAAAAATGCAGCAAACGTCGAACACATCGACCGGATTTACATACAGGAGACACAGCCGAGAGTTACGGTTAAAGCCTGCACTCTGATTGAACAAAGGGGAGAGACTCTTTTGATGGAGAATGGGGAGTTTATGATCTTTTAGAAGATCTTCTAAAATTAACTCCATCTTTGGCTTGGCGGTCGTTTTTTGATTTAAAGGAATCAATAGATCGTCTTAATATGTCCCCAATTACGGATTCTCTCATCCAAAGTGACCAGCGCCGCATCTAGCTTTAGGCAGGATGCGACGATGATTCTATCTGCGGGATCTTTATGAAACTTTCCTGGCAATCTTGTAGATAAGACCGCTATTTCTGGGGTTATGTCGATTCTTTTAATACCAGGGTAACGTAACGCTACATCAATCCAGTCCTGAACATCAATACTGAATCTTAATCTTCCTTTGGCCACCAGCATGGCAATTTCCCAACAAGATATTACACTGACGCCTATTGAACCGGTTTTCTGAATTGCCTTACGGGCGTTGGCAGA
>JAUXJX010000251.1 GCA_030624545.1 Bacteroidota bacterium
ACGGGTGAGAGCAAACTGGAAATCCCTGATCTCATCTTTAAATTGCTTAAACTCTCTTTGGAGTTCTTTTTTCTCTTTGCCATTCAGGCCACTGTCTCCGATGGTTTTTTGAATGGCCTGATCCATCATCGCCCTTACGGAATTATTGTTCGAGTTCTCATCGAAGAGCCCGCGCAGCTTGGTCTCCATTTGTCTAACGGCCTTTGGCAGGTGTTTGACGGTGCCATTTCCATTCCTTTTGATTCGCTTCACCACCGTATCGAGGATTTCGGAAACATCATTTACGAGACCCGGAATGGCGGTATCCGGACAGACCGTCCAACAATCGCCGCAGGCGGTGCAATTCTCTGGAATCCATTCCGGATGCTCGAAGCGGATGCCGGTCATATCCCGAAATACGCCGGTAACGGCAGGGATACAGCTCAGGCCGATAAACGGATCCGTAATATTATCATTGCCCATTCCTTTGATGTAGAAGTTACCGGTCTGCTCCCAAAAGCGGTGGATATCCGTGTTTGCAGCTTTGCTTTGAGCCTGCCGTTTCAACGTTATAGGGAGTTCCGGTTCGATGGATGTCGTTAGCTCTTTAGCCTTGTCCTCGCCGAGAACTTTGTTCTCGATCTCATGAATTTCATCGAAACCTCTTCTAACCGTCCTCAAGTTGTCTTCCACGACGCGAGCGCCCTTAGCGCCGAACTTATACTCCAATTGATCCTTGATTGCCTTGAAAAGCTTCTCCTCTTTAAGACCCGCCGATTCCATCAGAGGCGACGCGGCAAAAAAGGCCCCTTGAAATGCAATCCCCTGCATGCGGAACTGCAATTCAGGATCCGTTGCTTCTTCCCGGGCGATCTTAAAGGCATCGATGGAATAGACGCGAATGTCATTGTCGACGATGACTTTCTGGTAATGCCTGGGGATGGTAGCCCATACCTTCTCAGGAGAATTATATTCGCTCTGAATGACAAAGAAGCCGCCTTTCTTCAATCCGGCCAAAGCATTCGTGTGCTTCAGGACATTCGGATCGGGAGAGAGAACCACGTCCACATAGAAATATTCGCAATTTACCCGAATGGGCTCCGGGGCGGCAGACAGGTAATAGGTGGTGGGTTGACCCTTCTTTTCCGAGCCGTATTTTGGATTGGCCTTGATGTGATAGCCGAGCAGATCAAAGAGGGTCATGGCCAGGTTTTTTCCGGTGGTGATAGCGCCCCAGCCGCCGACGGAATGAAAGCGCACCGTGATGCTGTCTTTCGGCATCAGATTGGGATTTTCACTGCCGCGAACGGACAGATCCTTGACCCGGGGATACGCATCTTTGATGGTCTGTTGATAAATCTCCTGCTTTGGCGTGAATGGTTGCTCCCGGATAAAATCGATGGAGAGATAAAACATCTTTTTCTGATCGCCGTCGGGAAGCATATTTTCAATAGCCCCGATAATTCCTTCCGGCTGGAGATCGCGGCTGCCCATGCCAAAGGAGCCGGAGTAGAGATTGGGTGCGTCAGACGCAGAACCATAGGTCTCGTGATCCAGATGGGGAAGCTCTTTCCCTTTGGCTTGTCCATTCTCCAGGCACTTACTCATGGTTGCGCGGATCTCCCGCATCAATGGAAGGTCTACAGCCAGTGGTTGGTCCAGGCGTTCGAGTACAGCAGCGCCTTTCTTGCCTTTGAGAATCCTCCCGATCAGGTCACCTGGGAAAGGCCGGAACATAATCATGTTAACCACGCCGACTTTAATGCCGCGCGTTTCCCTCAGGTAATCGACCACGGTCTCCGCAGAGGGGATTATACTTCCCTGGGCGATGATGAGATATTCCGCATCATCAGCCCGATAGGTCAAAAGCCTGTTGTAGCGGCGGCCCGTTAGCTGATAGAATTCTGCAAAGGATTGATCGGTGATTTCTTGAATGTGATCGAAAAAGAAGGGGCGCTGTGCCGCAACGCTCTGCATGTAGGAATCTTGATTCTGCACGGTTCCCGCCATGACCGCATTGTCCACGTCCCACAGCTCTGGAATGCGCCGGCGTTTTTCGCCATAGATGATGCGCTGGGCCGGTGTCGGCGTATCGATGATGTCTTCAGGCCGGCCCAAGTATTCCGCAATCAGCTCTCTTTCCGGAATCATGAGGGATTCAATTAAATGCGTCGTCAAGAAGCCGTCCTGGCCGACGATTCCGGGCGTCAGCGCTAACTCGGCAATTTTATGGGCGATGATGTTCAGGTCGGCCACTTCCTGGGCATTTTTCGCAAAGAATTGAAAGAAGCCGGTATCATCCACGCAATGATAATCATCGTGGCCCGCATGAACGTTCAGCGTGGCCTTGGTCATGGCCCGCGCACCGATATTCAAGACGTACGTGAGCCTTTTGCCCACCGCAGCATAGAGCGATTCATGCATATAGGCGATGCCCTGTCCGGAGGAGAAATTGGCCGCGCGCAAACCGGTCATGGCCATGCCGGCTGTCACGGCTGCCGCCGCATGTTCGCCTTCGGGTTAAATGAAAATAAGCGGCCGGCCGGAAATATTGATATGGCCCTTCGCCGTCTCCTCGGCCCAATATTCTCCCATCTGCGTGGAAGGGGTAATTGGGTAGGCGCCCGCGGCATCCGTTGATTCTCTTTCGCACATGATCACCGCGGTGTTTCCATCCATGGCACTGCGTATGCCCGGATATTTGAATGATCTTTCGTTCTTTGCCATTTCTTCAATCCTTGTGTTTCTTCAAGGCGTCACATATTGTCATTCCCGCATGTCTCAGGCGGGAATCTACAAAGGAATGCTTCTGGATTCCCGACAAAGGCATTCGGGAATGACAGATGGTGAGTTAGACAAAAGCATTTACGACGCCCTTTTATTCTCAGCTACAATCTGATCTTCTTCTTGTTTTTCTTGTTTCAATCTCCATTACATTGGAGCCGCAGGCAGCGTGCTCTTTCTTAACACCTTCTTGCTGTGCACGCCCTTGGTCGGGCCTTTCTTATCCAGCCACACAATTGCACCGGTAGGACAGCGTTGAATGGGCGCCCTGGTAGCGTGATCCTTGCTGTAATCCACGACGGGCAGGTTATTTTCCATCCAAATCAGTCCCCGGGTAGCATCCATCACACAGCGTTCACAGGCCGTACAGGCTACTTCACAATCCTCGAGTATCTCGTCTCCCGTTTCCTGGTTCTTGCAGGCCACCCACAACCGATGACTGACGGGGTGAAGGGAAAACAGGTCTTTGGGACAAATCTCAACGCAGTCATTGCAGGCGGTACAGTTGTCTTCATCCACGACCGGAAGTGAAAATGCATCCATATGGATAGCATCAAAATCGCAGACGACCTCGCAGTCATCCAGTCCCAGGCATCCCCAGAAGCAGCCCTTCCCGCCGCCCGCGACCTGTGCTGCCGCTCGACAGGTTTGCAGGCCCTGGTAGCGGGCACGATTCCTCGCCACATTGATGCCGCCGGCGCAGGCCAGTCGCGCCACTCTTTTCTCCTGTGCCCCCACGTCGACGCCGAGGAAATCTGCTATCTCTTCTCTACCTTCTTCGGAACTAACAGTGCAGGAACCCGGCAAAATCTCGCCTTTCAACAGCGCTTCTGCAAACGGCCGGCAGCCGGGGTATCCGCAGGCGCCGCAGTTGGTGTTTGGCAGCATCTCCTCGACCATATCGATCCTGGGATCCTCGACAACAAAAAGTTTCTTGTTTGCCAGGATCAAGAGAGCGGCCAGGATAATCGTTAGGCCGCCCATGGCTGCTACGGCTGTCAAAAGAATCAACATACAGAATGCCTGGTGTGGAAACAGTCCGGGTCACAGTCCTCCCAATTTTTCGAATGAGAGGCAAAATGCTTGCCACACAGATGTATTGAATGTAAAGCTTTCTTTTACATGAAGTTAGTATTATTCTTTAAAAGAAAAGCATTATTATGAAGGATGCCACAAATTTAGCGATTAATTGCCTGGAATGACATTTAATAATTGAATATTTGAAGCTTAGATCAAAATCGAAATGGTAAGGCTGGAAAAAGTGTGGCACCCTTGTCACAAGTAGGAGAGTCATATGAACCACGGATGGCACGGATTTTCACGGATCAAAGACATGATTCTTTTATCATCCGTGTTAATCCGTGTAATCCGTGGTTTGTTTTTCTTACCTGGCTATCACCAAATCCTGCCAGATCGTCACTGATTTTCTGCCATGAAGAACGGGCAATATTAGCTTCTTCTTTCGATTTGTATGATGAGGTTGTTGAAAATAAAATTATGGAACGGTAGAAAAATATACCAATAGACTTTTCCAGCGACTCCGCGGGGATCATAGTATGCATTTACATACAAACGATTTTTGTTCTCTTCGCGACCAATTTTGAACTCCAACCATGCTTTGCCCGGCAATTTCATCTCGGCACGCAACAGTAGCGAATGATCTTTTTTGAG
>JAUXJX010000157.1 GCA_030624545.1 Bacteroidota bacterium
AAAAAAAAGGTGGAGCTAGATAACTCCACCTGTCGACGCACATCAGCAACGCCGGCCTGAGCAAATCACCTTCCCACTCCATCCGGGATGAACGGCCGATGATCAGTCGGTCCAGGGTTGGTTACTTGCGAGGTTCATCCATGAATCCTCGGGCGCATACTGATATGGCATCTGTTTTTCTTTATCGTCAATAAAATCAAAATCTTGATGGAATTGGGGGAGGGATTGGGTGTGACGCGTAATATATGAATAATGGCCTTAGAGATTAGCCTCTGGCAGGTTCGGAACCTGCCAGAGGTTTTTGCTGTAATTTTTCCTTGACAACTGAACTAATGTTCACTATATTACTAGTGAACAAACGTTCCCTATTTGAGTTACGTCACAAATTATAGACACACCCCTACCTGCCTGCCGGCAGGCAGGAATCCCCTCTCGAGAGGCTGTTGCAGAATGGATTTAGGTGTGAGACAAAGCGCATGATTGATAAGCCAGAGATTTTTGGCAAATAGATTTTTGATAAAGAACAACTCGATTTTGAAGCAATATTCTTTGACGAAATTAGTTGAAAAGGTATGAATATCACTCATCATTTTGTAAAGTTTATTAATATTGTGAGCGAGACACATAAGATTAAATTCGCCTTACAGCCATTAAAAAAGGAGTGAGCCTATGAAAAAAGAACTCACGCCGCGGCAGCAGGAAATTTACGAATTTATCCGCGCCGAGATTATGCACAAAGGCTATCCGCCTACCTACCGGGAAATCGGTGAGCATTTTGGCATCCGCTCTACCAATGGCGTAAAGCGGACGCTGGACGCGCTACGCAAAAAGGGCTACCTGGAACGCAAACCGATGATTTCGCGCGGCCTCGAGCTGCGGGAGGCTTTCCCTCCATCCCTGTCCGCTGGTCATGCGATGAATCCCGATTCGTTTAAGGAAATTCCTATCATTGGGCGCGTTGCCGCCGGCGACCCGATTATTGCGGAAGAAAATTTCGAGGGCAGCATTAATGTAGACGGGATTATGTTCCGCGGCGAAGGCCATTTTGCCCTGCGCGTCAAGGGCGACAGTATGAAAAACGCCGGCATTTATGATGGCGATATTGTCATCGCGCGGCATCAAGCCACGGCAGAGAAAGGCGAGATCGTCGTGGCCATACTCGGGGATGAAGCAACGGTAAAGCGGTATATGCCCCAAAACGGTGAGATTTTGCTCATGCCGGAAAATGAGGATTACGAACCGATTGTCGTTTCCCGGGATGGTGTGGATTTTCGCATTGCGGGAAAAGTGACAGGGTTGGTGCGGAAGTATTGAAAGAATTTTAGCCACAGAATCACACAGAATCACTCGGAAAAAGAATCCGTAAAAATCCGTGCCATTCGTGGTTATAGAAGAATGATGTGGAATGGTGTACGAAGACGTTAAAGAGCCTATCGAGATGATTTCGGTCTTTCGGCAGGGCAGAATGCGACCCCTCAAATTTCGCTGGCGGGACCGCGTCTACCGGATAACGCGGATTCACGGCGGATGGATCAGCGATGAGGGCTATAGCAAACGTTATCATTATTCCGTTTCTTCCGATGGCCCGGACTGCTTCGAAATTTTCTTTGATACCGGCAATATGTCCTGGGAGCTAACCCGTGTTTTCCTGGAAGGTTAATGATAAAAGAAAAAAATTAGCCACCAAGACACGGAGGCACCAAGGAGAATAATGACTCTGTGCTCTCTGTGGCAAGTGATAAATTCAACATAGATCAAAAAACGGCGAATCGGTGAGAGACCAACAAGTAAACCAAAACAAACTCCGGCAAAATCGTGTACTCCACATTGATATGGATGCCTTCTTTGCTGCAATCGAACAGAGAGATAACCCGCTTTTAAGAGGGAAACCCGTTATCATCGGAGGTGTGCCGGAAGGCAGGGGAGTGGTGTCAACGTGTTCATACGAAGCGCGCAAATACGGTGTGCATTCTGGCATGTCGATGGCGAAAGCACTGAAATTGTGCCCACATGTGCAATTCCTATCGGTCAGTGGGAAGAAAATTCTGCATGTGTCCAGGCAGTTGCTGAACATTCTCGATCAAGTTTCTCCTCGAGTGCAACCAATCTCTGTAGACGAAGCATTTGTGGACATTGCAGGAATGGATTTGGTTTTTCGAAATGAAGAAGAGCTGGGTAGAGGAATTAAGAGTGAAATCAAAAAGCAGCTTAAGCTTACTGCATCGATTGGAATTGCCCCGACAAAAATCTTGGCCAAATTGGCTTCGGGTCTGCAAAAACCTGATGGACTCACAATCATTCGTAATGATGAGATAGAGAAAAAGATCTACTCTTTGCCGGTAGAAAAACTATGGGGAATCGGTGAAAAGACAGTGGCAGTAATGAAAAAATTGGGAATTTTCACGATCGGCGATTTGGCAAATTCTTCTGAGGTGAGATTAAAACAAGTCTTTGGTATTATGGGACCGCAGATGGTTAAAGTGGCTTCTGCACGGCTCGATTCGCCCGTTATGCGCCTGGATGAACTTCCAATGGAAAAATCAATGGGTCATGAACATACATTTTGGACCGATACTGCAGACACGGAAGAGATACTATCCCGGCTTTTACTTTTGGTTCAGAAAGTTGGAAGACGATTGCGAAAGAAAAATCTTTCAGGCAGAACCATAACCCTAAAGATTCGATATGATAATTTTCAGACGAATACTCATCAAAGCTCTCAATCAATCTATTTGCAAAATGAAATGGCAATATATTCGGTAGCGACCCGGTTATTTCAAAAAAATTATGGAGCCGGGCGCAAAATCCGATTGATTGGAGTGTCGGTTTCGAATCTCATTGAAGGGCAGGGAACAGGATTGGAATTACCCTTTCAAGACGAATTAATCCGGTCGAAAAGTGATTCTTCACTTTTGCCTGCTGTTGACCAGATCAAGGATGAATTTGGAGAGAACAGCATATGGAGAGCTTCTGTATTAAAATTGTAGCAGCAAAATTCCGATATATATATATGTATTCTATTCAGCCGATCCATCTGAAAACCGGGTTTCTGACAAACAAAATGCACGCGAAATCATATTTTCTTAAGAAAAGACTTGCTATCGTGCCGATATTTCTGTTAATTAAAGGTTGGTTTATATGAAATTGTTCATCATCATTCTCGCTGGTACGTTCCTCGATTGTTTACTCGATTGTAAACCTGAGCGCGTTATAAATTGAGCAAGTTATTAGGATTTCGGCATGCCTTCTGACAAAACAACCAACGTGCTTTATATAGGGCGCAACGTTGAATTCGTTCGATCCATAACTAAATTATTAAGATATCACCGTTCCGACTATAAATTGGAAAAGGTCGGTAATCTGCGAGAAATCCAAAATACATTGCAGAGAGACAAATTCCACGCATTTCTCTTTGATGCACATCTCCTGAAGAACAACGATCACTACTTTTTTGACAGGATTATGGGTTTTGCCAAACAAATTCCGATCGTGGTTGTGGTCGACAAAGATCAAGAGGATATTGGCATAAAAGCTCTGGAAAAGGGTGCGTTTGACTACGTTGTCCGAGTAGAAGGAGCGTTGACCGCAATTCAATTCACGCTGGATCGGGCCAGGAGACTTAACGCCTCAAGTGAGAATATCAATTTTGATTTTGAGGTCAAGCCGGTTATTACGGAAGGAAGTGCCTTTTTCGAAATAAACGAGAGCGGCCGATTTATGTCATTTGACGAAAATCTCGCCAACATACTGGGCTTGTCGTCGAATGAATTCTACAAATCATACCTAATGGATTTTATTGCTGACGAGGATCGGGAGAAGTTTTACCTTTGGCGGACCTCGATGAAAAACCGCCGTGAAAGTTTTATGGTTACAACCGAAGTGATCCACAGAGAGAGAGGCATCATTCCGGTCGAACTCCAGCTCTCCCGACTTAGTCGTCCGGAGGAGATGATTTCCGGCTTCCGCGGTTATCTAAAAGTTCTTAAAGAAGCGAAGATTGACCTGCCTGAGCAAATTGCACCCGATCTGAAACCTTTCTTCTTCGATATGTATCGACTGAACCAATTTTTGCGGCAAAACCTCACACAATTGTTTTTTATGAAGGTGACCGAGCTGCCAAAGAAGTATTTTCGTTTCTCCCATGCCGCTCTTTTTCTTTATCATCCCATCAAGCATAGCTACCAGAAGGAGTTGGAAATAGGCGCCGGTATTAGTGAGGAGAAGGTTGACCTCCGTTCGGATCACTTCACAGAAGACGAAATAAAAAGACTATTTCCCAATTCGGAATTTACCCGATTTGTCCACCAAAGCGTTCTTAGTGACGAAGAGAGGAAAGCCAAGTCCGGATTGTTTCAAGAAAAATATTGGAAAGAAGGTGAATCCTGGGAAATTGGCGACCGGCTCTTTCTGAATCTCCGCACGTCTGACGAGCAGTGTCTTGGATTCATTGTATTGGAGAGCCCAGAGTCTGGCAAAATTCCTTCGACCCAGGTGCTGGAGAGATCCGAAATATTCTCTAACTTCGCCTCAAGCATTTTTGAATCCCGCGATCGCTATACGAAGCTTGAAATGAAACACAAACATTTCAAGCAGATTTTTACCATTCTGGAGACCTTTAGTATTGACCTGCCTCTCGAGAATCTCCTCCGCGAGATAGTCTGGACAATCAAGCTTTCGCTGGGCTTCAATCTGCCAATCCTGGCTATCTTCAGCAAATCCACAAGGCGGCTTAACCTGAAGGCTATTGCTTTAGAGAATAGGAACAAGTCCCGGCTTCTTGCCAGACTGCATTTCTCTGTTGAAGACATCGCTCCCCTGTTAAAGGAAGAATATCGCATTTCTCATTCCTACCTTGTGACCAAGCGACACAGCCCACTTAGCATCATCAAAAGAGTGTATGGACTTCCGCTGAATTCGACGAATGATTCGAGATACTGGCAGTACGAGGACACGCTCCTTGTTCCGATTGCCACAAAACAAAAGAAGATAATCGGCTTTCTCATCCTGGATGATCCTGCGAATAAGCATCGACCCTATTTAGAGCTTGTACAAATCCTTGAAAAAATAGCGCGTCTGGTTTCCGTCACTATCGACAACAAGTTGATCTACACAAAACTGAAGAGCAGTTTTCAGAGAATGCAACTACAGGCGAGGAGTGCGGAGGAATCAAATGACGACAAGAACCGAACCGGTAGGATCAAGCAGGTTCTCAAAAGAATGAATCTCGCAGGCTAGACCCGCCGTTGCCTTGCCCGGCATTTCCCCTCCGTGTTACTGCCCAGATGAGCATCAACAAAATCACTTGCCATCAAGACCTGCAAGCCCTATTTTAAACCCTAATCGTATTTGAATTTCTGGCTGACCGATCTTTCCATAAGTCGGTTAATTTATTGAGCTTGGGAAACATAAGGAAGGGTGCATCGTATCAAAGTGCATATGCGAATTTCCAACTCACTGGGCGCAAGACGGCAAATCGCGGCTGCCGGCATCATTATTCTGTTGCTTTTAGGTTGTGCCGATCGGGAGCATGATAATCCTCTAGATCCCAATAATCCACGAACAGGGGGAATGCTGACCGGCT
>JAUXJX010000505.1 GCA_030624545.1 Bacteroidota bacterium
CCCAGATACAAAGGAGCTTTGCGGAAAGGCGGAGGTTGTGGGATTTCGCGACAACCGGGTCCTGCTTATGCCGCTGCATGAAGTCGCGGGCTATCAGCCTGGCACCAGGGTGGTGGCCAGTAAGAAAAAGCTGGGCATTCCTGTAGGCGAAGGTTTGTTGGGCCGGGTACTCAACGGACTGGGAGAACCGATCGACGGAAAAGGGCCAATTCATTTTAGTGAGAAGAAATCCATCTATCGCGACCCGCCACACCCTTTGCACAGGAAGATAATCGACCAACCGATCTGGACAGGCATAAAATCAATTGACGCATTTGTAACATTGGGCAAGGGCCAGAGGATGGGGATTTTTTCCGGGAGTGGCGTTGGCAAAAGCGTTTTGCTGGGAATGATCGCCAGGAATGCATCGGCCGACGTCAACGTCATCGCCCTTATCGGTGAGAGGGGCAGGGAAGTCCGAGATTTTATTGAAGGAGATTTAGGCGAATCCGGATTGAAAAAATCGGTGGTTGTCGTGGCGACTTCCAATGAGATCCCGCTGGTGCGCGTAAAGGCCGGACTCGTGGCGACGACCGTTGCCGAATATTTCCGCGATAATGGAAATGATGTCATGTTGATGATGGATTCGCTCACACGCGTAGCAATGGCACAGCGAGAAATTGGTCTTGCCGTGGGCGAATCACCGACAACAAAGGGTTATACCGCTTCCACATACTCGCTTCTACCGAAAATGTTAGAAAGGGCGGGAAATACGGAAAATGGCAGCATCACCGGCCTTTATACTGTCCTTGCCGAGGGAGATGATTTACACGATCCGGTTGTGGACATGGCCCGTTCAATCGTCGACGGACATATCGTCCTGAGCCGCGATTTGGCGAGCCGGGGCCACTATCCCGCCGTGGATCCTTTGCAGAGTGTTAGCCGGGTCATGCCGCAGGTCGTTGCCCGGGAACATATCAAGCTGAGCCAGAGACTTAGTCGGCTACTGTCCAGTTATAAGGATGCTGAAGACCTGGTGAATATTGGTGCATACGTCAAGGGGAGCAACAAAGACATCGACGAAGCGCTTAGATTTATCAAACCAATCTTGAAGTTCATGCAGCAGCATGTAGACGAAAAGATTTCATTTTCGGAGATTCCCAGGATGATGAGGGAGACCACTCAGGATAAGGAAGGTGAAGAGCCATGAAAAAATTCAATTTTAGCCTTGAAAAGGTGTCCAACACCAAAGCGATTAGGTTGAAGAACAAATCGCAAGAATTGGCCAAGCTGCTGAGCAGCCTTGAAAACGAAGAATTGAGGCTCAAAGACCTGGACGCGGAATTAACGAGTCTCCACGACGAGGTCTTGCACAGAACCATCGACGGCTGCTCCGCCAAAGAATTGAGAGATTACCATAGATACCTGGACAAACTGACCGTGGAGATGCAAGCGCAAAAGAAGAGCATTGACTCGATCCAGGAGAAAATCGAGGAGCACCAGGCCAGCCTTATGGAGCTTTCAAAAGAGAAGAAGGTTTTGGAAAAATTGCGTGAAAAGAGATATCTGAAGCATTTGCAGGAACAGGCGCGCGAGGAGCAAAAGATCCTGGATGAGATGTCTATAGTTTCGAGAGGAATAAAAAATCTGCTATGAAAACAGAAGACGGAAAAACTGCGGTCTTGATCACGCTTATTCTGTTGCCTTTCTCTTTTTTGGCAACGTTGACCGCAGTGTATGTGGCCATCTATGGTACGGAGCTGCCGTTTGAAGTTCGACTCAAGTCGGAAGTAGCTGAAGGCAAAGTTCTGTCGTTTGACGAACTGAGTCAATATCGGGCTGTGCTTCTCGACAGCGTTCGTTTACTGAAGGATGAAATCGATACCCTTATTTCTGATAAAAAGGAACAGATGGTGGCAGTAGACAGTTGGCTGGATTCTGTCGGCACAATTCAAGCCGATAAGAATTCGCTTGAAGGCGAGGTTGCAGTGCTACAAACCACCCTGACAAGTCTCAAGAATCAGGTTGAACAAGACAGAACCGAACGCATGAAGCAGCTTGTGAAGATACTGCAGACGATTACCGAGGAAGATGTGGATGCCATGTACGTGGCGGGCCTGGACGATGCGACGCTCATGGACATCCTGGCCATCGCAAGAGCGCCACAGGCAGCGGTCATTCTGCAGCAGGTTGAACCCTTGAGGGCAGCCAAACTTATGACCAAATACGTCAATCCGAATCTACAATGATAGACTTCACATTCACAGCCGGGCTGATCGATAAGCTCGATGGCACAGAAAACAGCCGGCAAAACCCACGAAGCATGGAAGATTCAGGCGGTTCCGGCACGGACTTCTGGAAGATTTTCGAGGGTCTGCTTGGCAGAACCGGGCTGATCTTTGCCGAAAACCAAGCAGCAGATAACGAGAACAGTCCGTCGGGTCTCGAGATGACCGAATCGACCGATGATGTGGATCACCAGTTGTTTCCACTCAGTATCGGTTTGCAGCCGGAAGAAGCGGGGATAGAATCGGAAGCAAGCAACAGATCCGAGCTACGGAAAAGTGAATTGAGCCCGCCTGATGCTCCGATTCCTGTTCTTCTGCAATTGAAAGCGGAAATACAGGAGGCCCTGGCTAATGGTACAAGCCGGTTAAGGATTGTCAAATCCGGAGGGGCAGAATCATCGGAGGAAGATCACACAGATACCACTACCTCGCTAACTGCTCATAACGACGGAAAATATCACCCGGTTTGGCTTGGCGTTCCCCTCTCCAGGCCATTAGTTGAGAGTATTGCGTTTCTTGCGCAGGACTCTGCAAGTAGATCTCAATTGGAGGTCTTCC
>JAUXJX010000349.1 GCA_030624545.1 Bacteroidota bacterium
GCCGGCCTGAAATCAGCACTGGTGAAGACCGGTGAATATAAGGAAACAGATATCAATTGTGACGTTAAGCCACATTTTATATTCGACTCGGTAAGAGACATTAGTCAGCTTTTTGATTGATGGTGGTTTTTTGCCAAAGGGAGTTGTGGAAGTAGAGGAAGCGGAAATATGGCATACAATTTGAGAAATCAGAGTATTTTGAAGCTGTTGGACTTTGCGCCGAAAGAAATCGGCTTTTTGCTGGATCTCTCATCTGATCTGAAAAAGGCAAAATACGCAGGTGTAGAACAGCCACGAATGACCGGGAAAAATATCGTATTAATTTTCGAAAAAGGGTCAACCAGAACGAGATGTGCTTTTGAAGCCGCGGCTTTCGATCAGGGAGCCAAGGTGACGTATCTCGGTCCTACAGGCTCGCAGATTGGGAAAAAGGAAACCATGAAGGATACGGCCCGGGTTTTGGGCCGGATGTATGACGGTATTGAGTATCGTGGTTTTGGTCAGGCGATAGTCGAGGAGCTGGCGAAGTATGCAGGGGTTCCAGTCTGGAACGGTCTTACCAATGAGTACCATCCGACCCAGGTCCTGGCAGATTTTATGACGATGATCGAGCACTGCGACAAACCACTAAATCAGATTAAATTCGCTTACCTTGGTGATGCAAGAAACAATATGGGCAACTCTCTTCTGGTCGGCGCCGCGAAGATGGGGATGGATTTCCGTTCTGTAGCGCCCAAGAAGGTTCAGCCGTCAAAAGAGATAGTCGATGATGCCAACAAGATCGCGGCGGAGACAGGCGCCAAGCTTCTAGTTACAGACGACCTCAAGCTGGGCGTTAAGGACTGTGATTTTCTCTACTCGGATGTCTGGGTTTCCATGGGTGAGTGGGATGAAGTATGGATAGAGAGAATCAAACTTTTGAAACCATACCAGGTCAACAAAAAGGCTATTGAGCTAACCGGTAATCCCAAGGTGAAATATATGCATTGTCTGCCGGCTTTCCACAATCGTGATACCGAGGTCGGTAACGAGATTTACGAAAAATATGGTATGGACGGAATGGAAGTGACCGAAGAGGTTTTTGAATCGGAGGCTTCCATTGTTTTTGACGAGGCTGAGAACAGGCTCCACACCATCAAGGCGGTTATGGTAGCGACACTGGGAGATTAGACAAATGCCTTACGGAGAATCGCGGAACATGAAACCCGACCTCCACCTCAGCCTGCAATAAAACGGAATTTGATTTAGCCGGATATCGTGTAGGATACAAGTTTTCGATAAATTATTAGCTTAAGGAAAAAAGGAGAATTTAATGGCAAAGGTAGTCAATTCCTGGAATGAGTGGGATCCTCTGAAACGCGTGATTATAGGAAGACCGGAGGGCACGAATGTTCCTGCTCCGGAGCCGGCGTGGTGGTACGATCTTCCTGAAGGCGGATTTCCGCTGGGTCAGTGGGGACCTTTCCCTCAAGATATGCTTGATGCGGCCAACGAACAGATGGATTATTTCGTTAAGCAGATCGAGCAGCGAGATGCTGTCGTCGAACGCATCGACATCCATCCATTCATGCTGAACAAGCCATTTTCATCCCCGATGGGTTGGACCCAATTGAATGCCCACGGCGTCAATAACGTTCGTGACGTCACGATGATTCACGGCAACTTTATCGTTGAGGCCACGACCGTCCGTCGCTCTCGCGTCTTTGAGCGCTTCAACCTGCGTCCAATTTTCGAGCGCTACTTCAAGGAAGATCCTGAGTGCGTGCACTTCGCGGCACCGATGCCGATGCTGACTGATGAGTCCTACGTGAAGAACTATTACTACGATTACGAAAACGTATGGACGGACGACCAAAAGCGCGACCGGCTGCACAACTGGGAATTCCAGTTGAGCGAAAAAGAGCCTCTGTGGGACGCGGCCGATGCAATGCGGTTTGGCAAGGATATTTTCCATCAAGGTTCCTGCGTCACGAATAAAGGTGGCATGGACTGGTTGAAGCGCATGTGTAGCGCACTCGGCCTTCGACTGCACCATGTGCTGTTCGATACTCCTAAGGAGAAGGACCTTCCGGACAATTACCATCCCTGGCACATTGACGTAAACTTTGTACCGTTGCGTCCGGGGCTGTGCATGTATAATCCGGATTGGGCACCGCGCACGCCCGAAGTATGGGATCTGTTCAAGAAGAACGATTGGGAATTGATTCCCGCAGCGCGACCAACCCGCGTGCACAAGAACAAGATCTACCTAACCGGCCTGTATGAAGGCAAATCCTGGATCTCGATGAACACCTTTTCAATCGATCCAAAGACGGTCTGTGTGGAAGCAGGCGAGACGGCCTACTGCGACCAGCTCAACAAGCTCGGGTTCGAGGTTGTCCCGATTCCTTACGAGAAAGTCATCCCGTTCGGCGGCGCGCTGCACTGCACTACGCTCGATGTAAACCGCGAAGGTGATTGTGAGGATTACTTCCCGAATCAAGTTGCGGGATATTGATAGTCTAAGGATTTTCGTCTGTTTAGAGTCGTATGAACGTCGGTCCGGTTAAATGGGTCTTGTCCCGACAGACCATAAGCCTGCAAGCGCTTGTGGAAACGGGGAATTGATCCATTTGCCGGATTCTCTTTTTTCTGACGATGATGGAAGTAGCGAAGTGGGAGAGCAGTATTAGCGCCCCCTGGCACGCTGCGCCAGTTGCCGATTGAAGTAGAGATAGAGAGTCTTTCTATGCAAAAACACATTCTGGACAATAATGATATCGAGAGAATCATATCGCGTATGGCCCTCGAAATTCTGGAGCGAACAGAGGATTCTCCCCCGCTTGTCATTATTGGAATCAAGAAGCGGGGAGATATTTTGGGTGACAGACTTGCGAAGAAAATTGAATCCATGGATGGAAGAGCGGTTGAGGCCTCAGCAATTGACATAACATTCTATCGTGACGATGTAGATTTGAAGGCCTACAAGTACATATTCACAAAGGACATTCAGTTCGAGGTTAATGAAAAGAACGTTGTGCTTGTGGATGATGTCATTTTCACGGGAAGATCGGTCCGGGCGGCCCTCGACGCGATTGTTGATTCTGGAAGGCCAAAGTCTATTCAGGTTGCTGTGTTGATTGACAGGGGTGGCAGAGAATTTCCTATTCAGCCAGACTACTTTGGCAAGAAGATTCAGGCTGATTTGGAAAGTGATGTGCAGGTCTTTTTCAATGAAACGGATAATGAAGACAAGGTCATAATTACTTGGGAATGAAAATGGACAAGAAAGTTGTAGTCATTGCATTAGGTGGTAACGCCATCTTACAGGCAGGTCAAAAGGGGACCTACGAAGAGCAGTACAATAATGTAAAGGTAGCTGCAACTGAGATTGTCAAGATTATTATTGAGGGCTACGGCATCGCGCTGACCCATGGTAACGGCCCGCAGGTGGGCAATCTCTATATCCAAAACAGCCTCGCCGGAGAGTCCGTTCCGCCTATGCCGCTTGACGTCCTGTCGGCTGAATCACAGGGGATGATTGGCTATTTCATGCAGCAAACGATGCAAAATGAACTGGCCGCCCAAAACGTGAACATCCCCGTCATAACGGTGGTTACCCAGGTTGAAGTCGCTAATGATGATCCGGCCTTCAAGGACCCTGTGAAACCGGTAGGGCCATTTCATACGAA
>JAUXJX010000202.1 GCA_030624545.1 Bacteroidota bacterium
CATAGAAGATTTAAGCAACGTAAAGGGTATCGGCACCAAGAAAATTAAGAAGATCAGACCATTTGTGGTCTTGAACTAAATTCGGCAAGGCCGGAAAGAGAAGCTTATTACACTGGGGTTGGGCTAATTTTTCGGAGGAAGAAGAATGATTCAAAGGGAGTCGAGAGGATCGCTGGTTTATGAAATCCTGATTGTGATATTACTGATTCTTCTTATGGGCACCATTCTCTATCCAAAATCGGTTTGGGAGCGCATTGATCGCCAAACCTTCATTTGCCGAGAGAATATGAGGAATGTTGTAACTTCAGAAATCTTATTTATACAGACCGCGGGCAGGCAAAACTATGATTCTTCATTGGTTAACGTGTTTGAATTTGTCAAGAATAGTTCGGTTTGGGGAACCGATACTACATTGGCAGCTCTGCGGGATTCCTTCTACGTGACGACTATTCAGGGATATCTGGAGAATTACCATGAACTCGCTGACTCCGTGGCGAGAGACTCTGCTTATGCCCTGATTAATGGAAGCGATAGTCTTATGCTGTTTGAAACTGTAGAAAAGATGTTTTCGGATTTTCTTACATGCCCAACGATTAACAGAACTTACGAGATAGGGGTTGTAGATACATCCGCCATCAAATTATTAAAGGTTTGGTGTCCAGTTAATGAAACCGATATTGACAGTATAAACAGTGAATTCATGTTCAGGGTGCTCGGTGGTGGACGGGTGGAAAATCACGGCAATATAGATAATGGCGAACCTTCGTGGAAGGAAGCCAAACGAAAGTAAATCAAAGGCTCCTCTATAATAAAACAAACTCTGGTGGCTTACAATGTTAGGATTTTCGTTGTTGAAGGATTCATTCCAGTTTGTCGAAATCGACCATAAAGATGGAAAGCCGGTCGTACAACGATTCGCTAAGCGTTCTGTTCCCATCCCTCTCTCGCATGATAACTTGCTCAACGAAGATTTCCATAATAAATATAAGCAAGTAATTCTAGAAGCGGTTGAGGAATACAATTTAGCTGGCCCGGTAGTCATATCGTTGGACAGCCAGTTGGCTTTTGTCAAGAAATTTCTGGTCGATCTCTCCCTGGAAGAGGAAAAGATAGAAGAGCAACTCAACTGGGAATATAGGCAAATATTTCCGCAGAGTTCGCTATCCGAATACAATTTTGTGTATGCACATCTCTCGGCTGGATTAGATGGGAACAAAGCCGAGATTCTTGCAGTAGCGTTTCGGAAGGATTTGGCAAAGGCGGTGAAAAGGCTGTTTGGCCAGACCGATCTGGATTTGAAGCAGATTGACCTTGATTTGTTTTCGGCATTAAATGGCCTTAATGAACTTTACGGAACAGCGGAGATTGGGCTGTCTGCACTGGCCGACGTCCGCCGGGACACTCTCAAGATTCAGTTTATTCGCAAAGGTGAGTTTTTTGACTGCCACAAAATATCGATTGCTTCGGAAGGTGAAGAGTCAAACGGCGAGGCATTTGACTCCGATGAAAGTCTTTCTCGCCTCCTTAACAAAGAGATGAGAAGAAAATTGCTGGAGTATCGACTGGACAGTGAAGACAAGGCTATTGATGCCCTTTATCTGTTTGGTGAAAAAGCAAATTCCGATTTGGTTGATTATTTGGCCATTAGCCCCGCGCGCGAGGTTGTTTTGGTAGAACCTTTCAAAAAGTTGGAGATTAATTCCGAATTGGCAGGCTATTCGGAAGACACCCCTCTTTCCAGTGAATATACCATTAGCATTGGTTCCGCCCTGCGTGCAATCGAATAACTAATTTTAGGGATTCCATCATGGTCAATATTAATTTGTTGGAAGGTAAAGAGTTTTCTTCGGAAGTTGATTTAGATACGACCGAGATAGTTGTTTCTCAACAAGAAGCTGTCGGGCCGGAGGAGGAATTGACCGAGGCAGCGCCCGGTGTTGAGGAAACTGCTTTAGAAGAAAAGCCTTCGAAGGAAGAAAAGGAAACACCTGCTTTCACGCATCGCAAATCCTCTCCCTGGCCGATCATCGCGGCCCTTGCTGTCGTGTTAGCGATTGTACTTTTCGTGTTCATAAATCCCTTTAAGTCTTCTGATACCTATACTGAAACCACTCAACAGCCGGTATCGGAAGTGCCTGAAACGGCTGAAGTCTCAGAGGCAGGTGTTGATAAGCCTGACGAAGAATTAGCCTCAGAAACGCCGGGAATCGAAACACCTAAAGAAGAACGGGTCACTGAAGCCATACCGGTGACTGTCTCCGCAGAGTTGGATGTTCAGCGTCAACAGAATGTTGCAGGCGCGACATTGCTCGGTGATTTTCTTTCCGCCTTTCCGTCCGGAATGAGCATGGCTTTTTTCAGATATGGCGGGCAGAATTATCTCGCCGAAATCATGGCACCATCCAGCGCCCTGTTCGCGGATTTTGAGCAGAAACTTTCCAGCATGTCCCCGGGTCTTCTTCCGGAGACCTTATCTGAAGAAGAGAAGCAATATGGCGGCTCCACGGTTCAAGTTCGCCTGATTCAAGGCTCGATTCCCATGACAGGAGGCACGGTATCAGCGATAGGCTCATTGGATCCGGATCAGATAGGAGCGGATTTAACTGCAAAGGCGAGCGAAAAGGGACTTGAGGTAAGACAGATTGATATCTCACCACAGGTGTCACTCAATGGGTCCACACTGAAGCCTACTACCGTCAAACTATCCGGTTTGCAGAATGATGTAATAAATTTCATTAAGGATATACTGCAGAGTTACAATAATGTAGGATTGGACAAAATTTCGATCTCTGCTGTTTCCCCCGGGGGGCCATCTGACGCTCGTGTAAGTGCGGTTCTCGACTTGGACGTGCTGTTTTGATCAATTAGACCATTTCGAATGCGGGTTATTGCCGGTCAATGGAAGGGCACAAAATTACAGGCTGGGCACTTTGTAGATTTACGTCCGGTTACGGATCGTATCAAAGAGTCTGTATATGGAACATTACGCGAGAGAATCCTCTATGCAAATGTCCTAGATCTATTTGCCGGTTCCGGCTCTATGGGTATAGAAGCTCTGAGCCGAGGCGCGTCGTATGTGGTTTTTGTAGAGCGATCTGAACCCATTGGAAGAATAATGCAAAAGAATCTTGCTAAGATTAATTGCGCAATTTCTGATTATGACATTATGCTATCTGATGTTTACAAAGTCTTACCGGATTTGCAGGCTCGACGGCTAAAATTCGACTTAATATTCAGTGATCCGCCATTTCAAAGGCCCGGGGCGACTCAATTACTGAAAGCAATTTCTGATTATGAGTTATTAGAAAAAGAGGGAATCTTAGTTTTGAGGCATCATAAAAACGAAACTGTTGTTGAACAAGTAGATCAGTTGGCGTTGGTGCGCTCAAAAACATATGGTGATTCAGTGCTAAAATACTATGTGATAGAGACATGAAAAAAAAAACAGCAGTCTATCCGGGAACATTCGATCCGATCACATTTGGCCATATCGATATTGTTGACCGAGCATGCTATCTGTTCGATCATGTAATTATCGCGATCGCCGAGAACCCCTCCAAGCAGCCCCTTTTTTCTGTGGAAGAACGAAAGGATATGATTAGAGAATCTACTCGTTCGATAGAGAATGTCGAAGTGGATGCTTTTGAGGGACTTTTGGTAGAGTATGCTACTTTGCGCAATGCCGTGGCTATTATCCGAGGGCTACGGGCCGTAACCGACTTTGAATATGAGCTACAGATGGCGCTGATGAACCGCAACCTGCGGGACAAAATCGCCACCGTTTTTTTGATGCCTCACGAAGAGTACATCTATTTGAATTCTTCTATTGTAAAGGAAGTTGCATCATTCGGGGAAGACGTCTCTCGCCTTGTTCCTGAAATCGTTGTCCGGAAACTGAAAGAAACATATTCCCCCGGCACACATCATTCTACGCGTCGACTGTAGACTCCTTGGCAATAAACAGTTAACACTTAAGAACCGTTAAGGAAATGCTCGACCTTAGGTGAAAATTCTCTCGTATGAGGTGACAAACTATTTTGGAGAGGTAAAATGCAGCCAGCAAAGAGACTCTTAAATGTAAAGCCCTCTGAGACACTGGCAATTACCAACCGGGTCCTTGAAATGAAGCGGGCAGGAGAGGATGTGATTGGACTCGGGGCTGGCGAGCCAGACTTCGACACGCCTGAACATATCAGACAAGCGGCTATTGATGCGATCAACGAAGGACACACTCGTTATACGCATTCAACAGGAATCCCGGAACTAAAGCAGGCAATTGTGAACAGATTGCGAATCAATAACAACCTTGAATATCGGCCGGAGGAGATAATTGTATCGTGTGGAGGCAAACATGTGTTGGCAAACGCTGTCTTGGCTATTTGCGAAGAAGGTGACGAAGTAATCATTCCTTCGCCATACTGGGTAAGCTATCCACACATGGTGCATCTTGCAGGTGCAAAGCCAGTACTTATGCCAACCGATCCGGATCGCGGCTTTGCAATTGATTTGAATGGATTAAGGGATGCAATTACACCTCGCACGAAAGCTATTCTGTTTTGTAATCCGGTAAATCCCACAGGCGCAGTTTACACCTCCCAAGAAACCGATGAACTTGTTGAGGTATTGAGAGAAACGCAGGCAGTCATTATTACCGATGAATTGTATGATTCGATGACATATGATGGAGTTAACGTTCGCTCATTAGGGACCTATCCTGAATTGAAACACAGGGTAATAACGGTAAATGGGGTCTCCAAATCATATGCAATGACCGGATGGCGTATCGGATACGGGGCAGGCCCGGTAGAGTACATTTCGCAGATGAGCAAAATTCAGAGTCACACGACCTCGAACCCCACCTCGGTTTCTCAATGGGCTGCGGTGACGGCATTAAATGGGCCGCAGGATTGTGTGGAGGCCATGGTAAAAGTATTCAAGCAACGGCGTGATTACGTTTATGACATC
>JAUXJX010000223.1 GCA_030624545.1 Bacteroidota bacterium
GGCAAGCTTTTGAACTGCGGTAATAGTCCCAGCCGCCGTCCTTGCCGACGACATCAGATACGACGAAAACCGCTGCCCTCAAATTGTGGTCGAGCAAGACGGGCAATGCGTTGACATGAAAGCAGAGCAATGCGTCGTCGAAGGTCAAAAGCACGGTTTGCCTATCCCCCGCTTTCTTGCCCGGGAGAAAAAATTCTGATAGCGTAGCCGCCTTCAGATCGGCCCGACGAATATGATTTATTTGTGATTTGAATGCAGCGGTGGTTACGCGGGCAATGGACGGATACCAGTTGTCACAATCATGATGATAGGCCAGGATGGATGCGCACTCATCATGCTCGTTTTCCACGACGGATCATCCCGCCTTCATGTGCAGATTGGCAATGTGGTCAGCCGGCCTGAGAATTGTAGAATAGAGCTCTGCTTCCCGGAATAGACCGGCCGCAATTTCCAGTATTTGCTCCTGGCTGACCGACTCTATTGAACGAATAGTGGTCTCGATGGGCTTGAATTCTTCATAATAAGTCTCCATCCTCGCCAGGCGATCCATTCTGCTCGAAGTGCTCTCCATGCCCAGGAGCAAATTTCCCTTCATCTGGTTCTTGCGCTTAAGCAGTTCGTCTTCAGGAACCGGTTTTTGCGAAAGATTGTTTAGTTCCTTCTTGACCAGCTCCATAGCAAGGTCGAGCTTCTCGCGATCCGTGCCAAGATAAATTCCAAACATGCCGCTGTCCATGAAGAAATCGACAAAGGAATAAATTGAATATGCCAGCCCGTGTTTCTCGCGGATATTTTGAAAAAGTCGGGAGCTCATGCCTGCGCCCAGAATCGTGTTGAGAAGCAGGAGCGCGTGGCGGCGCTGGTCCGAATAGGAAAATGCCCGTCGCCCCAAGCAGAGATGGGCCTGCTGAAAGTTATTCTCAAAAACATCATGGGTTGGGACTTCGCCGGACAGCGAAAACTCCAGCCTTGTTGAAGAAGCGGGAATCGCAGCGAAATATCTCGCAGTTAGTTCCACCACCCTCTCATGCTCGATATTGCCGGCCGCTGCGATGACCACACGGTTGCCGGTGTAATTCCGCTGCAAGAACTCCACAAGATCATTACGCGATATCTGCCGCACGGAGTCTTTGCTGCCAAGAATCGAGTAGCTGAGCGGGTGAGGCTTATAAAGAGATTGGACGAAGTATTCGTGAACGAGGTCGCCGGGATTATCGTTCAGCTCGGTGATCTCTTCCAGGACTACATCCTTTTCCGTTTCGATGTCCCCATCGGACATCCTGGAATTAAGGATCATATCGGCCAAAACTTCTATGGCTACATCAATGTGTTCGCTAAGCGCTTGTGCGTAAAAACAGGTATGTTCCTTACCGGTGAACGCGTTAAGGTGGCCGCCAAGAGATTCGAGGGAATCTGCCAGTTCCAGCGAACTGCGGCTGTGCGTGCCCTTAAACACCATGTGTTCCAGAAAGTGGGCGATGCCATTGTTTCGAGGGCTTTCGTCACAGGTTGCCGCCAAAAACCAAACACCCAGGGAAACCGAGTGTACGTGTGGAATGCTTTCGGTTACGACGCGAATTCCGCTGTCGAGGGTCGATTTATTTACACTCGATGCTTTCGTCATGGCTACCAGGGCTATCTCCTGTGTTACGTATTTCGTCCTTCGGATCCGGAATGCTCGGGCTCTTTTTCGAGGAGGGCCTTTCTACTCAGGCTGTATTTCCCCTCGCGTTCGATATGAAGCAATTTTACCTCAACCTCGTCACCGACCCTCAGAACGTCTTCAACCCGATTGATGCGGTGATGTTCTATTTCAGAAATGTGCAGCAATCCCTCGTGGCCCGGCATAATTTCCACAAAAGCGCCAAAATTTGTGATCTTCTTCACTTTGCCGCGGTAGATTTCTCCGGCCTCGGGCAGCGCCGTCAACTCTTCAATGATCTTTATGGCTGCTGCGCTTGCCTCACCGTCCGGCGAAGCAATTGTAACCGTTCCGTCATCCTCTATGTCGATGGCCACCCCGGTTCTTTCTATGATTTCGCGAATGGTCTTTCCACCTGGCCCGATAACAAGCCCGATCATTCCTACAGGTATTTGCAATGTGGTTATCTTTGGCGCGTATGGTGAAATGTCTGCGCGCGGCTGACTCATGACAGCATCCATGACATCCAATATTTTCAGCCGGGCCTCATGAGCCTTGCTCAGCGCACCACGCAAAATCTCAAAAGTGATGCCGGCCAGCTTGATATCCATTTGGAAAGCCGTAATTCCCTTCCGGGTTCCTGCGATCTTGAAGTCCATGTCACCCATGTGGTCTTCGTCGCCGAGGATGTCGGTAAGGATCGCGACGTTGTCGTCCTCTTTGATCAATCCCATGGCGATACCGGCCACGTTCTCTCGAACCGGCACGCCGGCATCCATGAGGGAAAGTGAACCTGCGCAAACCGAGGCCATGGACGAGGAGCCATTCGATTCGAGGATATCTGACACGATTCGAATCGTGTAGGGAAAATCGCTCTCGCCAGGAATTATGCTCATTAAGGCGCGTTCGGCCAACAGCCCGTGACCGACTTCCCGCCGGCTGGTTCCACGGATGGGTCTCACCTCTCCAACACAAAATGGTGGAAAATTGTAATGAAGCATATAGCGTTTCCAGGATTCTTCCGCGAGACCATCTACTTTTTGCTCGTCCATTTTGGTACCCAGCGTGGTTGCCGCCAGGCTCTGGGTTTGGCCGCGCGTAAATAGCGCAGATCCGTGAGCTCTCGGGACCAGCGCCACCTCGCAGTCGATATTCCTAATATCGTCGAGCCCGCGGCTGTCGATTCTGCGAGCCGATTTGAGCACCTGTTCCCGCATCTTTTCCTTAAGAATTTCATCGACAATAACATTGATGAAGCGCAATTCTTCCGGATAGGTTTCTTCCAATTCGGTTGTCATTTCTTTGACGAGTTTTTTGATGTGTTGCGAGCGCTCGTTCTTATCAGTAAGTTCCAGCGCCTGCTGAAGGCTTTCCGTGTAGTTCATCCGAATCGTATCTTCCATTTCTTCCGGATGGATAACAGGGGTATATTCGGATTTTTCTTTTCCAATCTCCCGAACCAACTCGTCCTGAGCTTCTACTATGCGAACGATCTCCTGATGGCCGACTTTTAAGGCCTCGAGCATGTCCTCTTCGGATGCTTCCCGGCTCCATCCTTCGACCATCAAGATAGAATCACGCGTCCCCGCAACGATAACATCAATGTCACTCTTTTCTGTCTGCTGAAAAGTAGGGCCCACGACAAAGTTACCGTCGATTCTGCCGACTCGGATCGACGCAATCGGTCCCTGGAAGGGAATGTCAGAAATTGAGAGCGCCGCAGACGCGCCTATGGAGCCAAGAACGTCGGCGTCATTCTCTTTGTCCGAAGACAAGACAAAGATGAGTATCTGCACCTCATTGCGAAAATACTTGGGGAAAAGCGGACGAATCGGTCTGTCGGTAAGCCGGGCGCTTACGGTTTCCTTTTCACTCGGTCTACCCTCTCGTTTAAAAAAACCGCCGGGAATCTTGCCGGCAGCGTATGCCTTTTCCCGGTATTCAACCTGCAGCGGGAAGAAATCTCTCCTCGTTTCGGGTTCGTCGGACATGGTAACTGCTGCCAGGACCACGGTATCCCCATATTGAACCGTAACAGACCCTGACGCGAGCTTCGCGAGCTTTCCGGTTTCAATGATTAGATTTCGTCCCCCCACTTCAATTTCTTTGCGATATGCCATTCATACCTCCGTTAGTTCAAATCTGCGAAAATTCAAAAATCACTCCCTCCAATGAAGAGCGAAGCGTTAATGCCTAGCGACGAATCCCAAGGGTCTTGATCAGTGTTCGGTATTTGTCAATGCCACTCCTTTGCAGGTAGTTGAGCAAACGACGCCTATGCCCGACCATTTTCAATAGCCCGCGGCGAGAGTGGTGATCTTTGGGATGGGTGCGAAAATGCTCAGTAAGCTCTTTGATTCGTTGTGTGAGCAAGGCGACACGAACCTCGACATTACCCGTGTCCTTGACATTTTCGCCAAATTTCTTGACAATTTTACTTGTCTGTTCCTTTGTTAAAGGCATTATTCCTCCGTGATTGCTTCCAATTTATTCAAGTATTCTTTTGTGTTCTTTACATCGAGTGCGATTTGAGCGACCAACTCCTCTTCGGAATCAAACTTCAACTCGTCTCGCAGACGGTGAACAAAACTAATGGAAATCGTTTCGCCGTAAATCTCCTCATCAAAACCGATCAAATAAGCTTCAACTGTGGTTTCGGTCTCTGCGAACGTGGGTCGGACCCCGATACTGACGGCGGCCGGGAAGCGCCTGTCCCCCACCCTTGTCCTGCCCACGTAGATTCCATTTGCGGGAATCAGCTTGTTCGAATCCGGCTGCAAATTAGCAGTAGGATAATGTAGCTGTTTTCCCCTTCCCGCACCCTTCACCACAGTTCCCGACAATTCGTATTCCCTGGTCAGGAACTTGTTGGCCGCCGCAACATTGCCCACGGCCAGAAATTGTCTGATGGCTGAACTCTTTACTACCTTCTCCGTTAAGCTGAAGGGCTCGAAAACGCTAAGGGCAAACGTGCCATTGTCGGCATAGGCCTTTAGAGTCTCTATGGAGCCGGAGCGTCTGTTGCCAA
>JAUXJX010000358.1 GCA_030624545.1 Bacteroidota bacterium
CACGCAAAGGGCGCAAAGTCTTACAAACAATACTTTATGGTCAGTGGATAGTGAGACAGTATCCTATTCAACAAAATTCGTCTTAAGTTCTTTTTTCTTGGCGATCTTGGCGCCTTGGCGGTGAGATCTTGTGAATAATTCAGATTAACATATCTTTAATATTCTTAGCGTCTTTGCGTGAGATTTCTACATTATTGAATTGGCATCTATGAATATGATTATGAGCCCGCTGGGTCGTGCTAAGCTACTGTTCCTCGTTTTCGTAATTACCGTCTTACCCCTTTCCTGCCGGAAACACGATTTCCTCGCCCATCGCTGGGTTCGCGTCTCGAGGACGCTGCAGAGTGACCGGCACGTGGCGGAGATACGGGATATTGTTGAGCAGGCCGCGCAGAATGGCCTCAACGGCATGGTCCTATCCGCCAACCTGGATCAACTCGATCTGCAGCCGCCCGCATATTTTAAGAGGCTGGCTCAAGTCAAGGAAATCTGTGCAGCCAACGGTGTTGAGATCATCCCCATTATTTTTTCCGCAGGGTATGGAAGTGCAGTCCTGTTCCGGAACAAGAATCTCGCCGCTGCCTTTCCTGTAAGGGATTTGCCCTACACTGTCCGCAATGGCAAGGCTTATCTGCAACGCGATGCCGGCATTCACGTAGCCAACGGCGGTTTCGAGCGGGCTTCCGGCAACCGGGTGGAGGGAAGCATGGTTCATGAGCTTCCCGGACAGATCAGCTTCGTTGACGCAAAGACAAAGTGGCGCGGCAAAAACTCGCTGAGATTCGAGAATTTTTCCGAGCACCCAAACGGCAATGCACGGCTCATCCAGCAAATTGAAGTCAAGCCCAACCGTAATTATCGAATCTCTTTTTTGACGAAAACAACCGGGTTGAAACCGATAGGAGGTTTTCGCACTCAGATTTACAGCGAAAATCAGCAAATATTAATGGTGCGAGACAATGAAATCCCTTCTACCAGCGGCTGGAAGCAACTGGCTGTTGCGTTCAATAGCTTGAACCACGACAAAGTGAACCTCTACATCGGAATATGGGGCGGCAAGGAAGGCAAATTTTGGCTGGACGAAGTCCGGATAGAAGAAATCGGTCTTGCGAATGTACTCAGGCGGCCGGGGACGCCGGTGGTGGTAAAAAATGCAAGGGCCTTGGATGAGTATGAGGAAGGGAAAGACTACGAAAGTATTGCCGATCCGCACTTGAGTTTTTCTTCCGCTCATGATGGTCCCCCAATCCGAATATTGCCCGGTGGCCGCATTCGAAATGGAGACCAGCTCTTGGTGAGCTATTATCATGGAATAGCCTTCAGGGGCCAGGTTTCCGTTTGCATGTCGGAGCCGGAATTGTACGATATTTGGCGTCAGCGGGCGAAACTCATTGCCGAGCACCTCCCTTCAAACAAGATTTTCCTGAGCATGGATGAAATCAGGCAAGGAGGTATGTGTCAGGCCTGCAAGCAACGGGGAATATCAATGGCTGAGATATTGGGTGAATGTATTACGAAACAGACTGAGATCATCAGAAGTGTTTTGCCCCATGCGGAAATATTTGTATGGTCAGACATGCTGGATCCAAACCATAATGCGCATGACAATTACTATCTTGTTGAAGGTGATTTCACCGGATCCTGGCAGCATGTCCCCGGGGACATCACGGTGGTCTGCTGGTCTCATCGCATTCGTGAAGAAAGCCTGGCGCATTTTTCGAGCCTGGGCTTTAAGACTCTGGCAGGCGCCTACTATGACGGTTCCTCCCTTGACAATCCAAGAGATTGGCTGAAGGTTTTGGAGCGGACCAAAGGCGCAACGGGCATTATGTACACCACATGGCAAAACAAATACGAATTGTTGATTCCATTTGCAAAGTTGTTGTCTGAAAGACGGCGTGAGGAGAATGAGGAATAAGGATTCTGCTGAGGATTCAGTTGCTGACCTGGATCATTCATAGAATTTTGCCACAAAGGCACAAAGACACGAAGAATTTTGATTTAGAAGGAATTTCTATTCAAAACGGAGTTCTTTAGACTAATTTTGTGAATTCTCCTTTTCTATATTTTCAGCACTTTGTGTCCCTTCGACGAAGCTCAGGACATGCTTTGTGACTTCGTGGCTATGAATTATTCAAACTAGGTTTGTTTTAACCTGTAAGGAAAGCTAATTGCGGTCTCATTCAAAATAGGAGGTAGTTATGAAATTCCATCGCCAGGTTGACTTTGTGAACGTTGCAATCAGGAGAGGCGCAAAAGGAGGGCTCCTCTCTCTGATCCTACTGGTCCTTTTCTGGCCGGCTTATTTATCTGCCCAGGAAGCAGTTCCCGCTGCAGCCGGGCAAGGCTACGAAGCCATTAGCGCAGACAACATGGAGGCGATTCTGTCCTTCCTGGCCTCAGATGAATTGGAAGGCCGTGGAACCGCTCAACGCGGGTTGCAGATCGCTGCCAAATTTCTGGCAAGCCAATACACACTTGCCGGCTATGGGCCGGCGCCGGGCCAGAGATCCATGCTGCAGACCTTCTTTGTCCTGGAAAGCAAACTCGTCCCGGCAACTTCGATCTCGGTAAACCTGAATGAATATGGCTCCAAAATCTCACGCCAGTATGTCCTCCACACGGACTTCTACATTCGAGGGCAGGGCACGCAATCCTTTAACATTGAAGCGCCGGTGGCCTTTGCGGGATATGGAATAACAGCCTCGGAATCCGGCTATGATGACTACAAGGGATTGAAAGCACAAGGGAAAATTCTGCTGTTCCTGAGCGGAAGGCCGAAATTCGTCAAGCCTGGTGCAGCAGCAAGACCCGGGCGAAGGGGCGGCAGTGCGAGGGTGGCCGCGGCGGAAAAGGCCGGCGCCGTCGCCATAATCACCATTGCCACCCGGTCAATTCCCGAGCAAATGGCGCGGTACCGCAGATTCCTGGGCCGGCCCTCCTATTCTCTTCAGAATGCTGAAAGAAGCCTGCCGCGGTTCACCGTCAGCGCAGAAGTCGCCAATGAAATTCTTGCCGCAGGCGGACTTAGTGTGGAAGCCTTGAAGGAGAAGATCGATGCGTCAGAGAAGCCCGGCTCTTTTGTTGTGAAGAATGCAACCATGACTCTGGACGTAAGGATTAATACCGAACCCAAAAAGACCCAAAACGTCGTTGCTTACCTGGAAGGCTCCGATCCGGAGTTGAAGAGTGAGGTAGTGGCCTTCGGCGCCCATTATGACCATGTGGGCATTTCGGAAGACGGCACCATTTACAACGGCGCCGACGATGACGGCAGCGGCACCACCGGTATCCTCGAGATCGCGCGTGCATTCGCCGGCAATCCCGAACGACCGAAGCGCAGCCTGCTTTTCATTTCACACACGGGCGAAGAGCGCGGTTTGCTGGGATCGAGATATTACACGGAGAACCCGCTAATCCCGCTGGAGAGCACGGTCACCATGCTCAACGTCGATATGATCGGCAGGAATGAAGACAACGAGGTATATGTCATCGGTTCGGATTTCATTTCCACGGAGCTCCATGACATCGGCGAAGAAGCCAACCAGGTCGTGGGTCTCACTCTCGATTACAAGTACAACACCCTG
>JAUXJX010000234.1 GCA_030624545.1 Bacteroidota bacterium
TGTCCAACAGCGATTCCACAATTTCCTTGGGCAGCTTCTCTCTCATCGCTTCTATACCGAATGTATGTTTTCCGAAAATAGCATTGATATCAGCCGTCAATTGCTGGGGTGCCTCCCGAAACGACCAGTTCTTGGCCGCGGCTATGACATCGTATCTTCGATTCTTGGTCATCGGAATTTTCTCCTGATAAAAATGAATTGGCCAGGCATATTACTTCATGTTATCGGTAAGCAGAGAGATATTTTAAAGACTTTCAGATAAGTGCAATTAAGCTCCGGCGAAAAAAATATTGATGCTTCGAAAAGTAGATTAAGTTCGTAAAAAACAAAGTGCAACAATTTTTTTGGGCGGGTTATTCTTAAGCCATTGTTTTGGCTAACCTGAAGAATTCATAGCCGCAAAGACACGAAGCATGTCCTGAGCTTCGGCGAAGGGACACAAAAGTATTGAAATTGTCCGAGTACCGACGGGATTCTGCGGAATAAAATGATATACAACATGTGGTGAGATTTGTGATAAATACCACTATATCATGTTATTTTGTTTGCATTTTTCGATGGAATCTTTTACATTATTTCGGAAACCTAAACGTTGGGCTTCAAGAAATGGTAACGACAGCGCTGATAATACTCTCAACCGTTAGCTTCATGTTCTTGGTCTGCCTTGTGCTTTATCTGAGAAGTAATTTCAATCCACATTATGACAAACTAAATAATACTGATAATGCTGAGCCAGATAAGAGCTTGGTCCGTGTGGATAATTTGGCGTCATCCTCAAAAACTGCCACGCCCGAGGCCGTGAACGAGGCTCACATTCCTTCCGCCACTAGTGAGCATCCTTTCGAGTAATTCCAATTCTCTTATTACCAATCAAATCAGCCAGGGTTTGCAGGGATGACCGCATTAACCATGGCCACCATGCAGTTCGGAAAATTTCGGACTCATGGGAGAATAAGTCGGATTAAAGCAGTTTATTTTGCTGAACCAAGGGGCAAGATTTTGGGGAGCAAGAGAGTTTCAAAAACTAAGATACTTTGAATGACCAAGATTTGAGAGAACATGATATGTGCGAGTCACATAATCCCCCTATTGGTCTTTGAACACGATCCGCACTGGTGCTGTTGAGGCTGGAACGTTCACAAACAGCTTCGTTAAAACGGGATTCAGAAATGCAAAGTCCGGATCGAGAAGCTTGCCGTAGCACCGTATAGACATTTCCCTTGCGCCTAGCTCAGCCTTCGTCAGTAAACCAGTTCTTCCTAGTACGACTGTTTCAGCACCTTTATCAATTGCAACTTTAATGAGTGATGAAAGCAGCCCCCTATAGATAATAGGGACTCGATTCTCGCTGTATTCCATGCCCAGGAATAATGAATGATAAGAATTGTCTGTCATCAGATTTAACGTAAAGGCACCGATTCGATTTGATCTTTTCAAGACCAATAAGTCCACCTCGTCTGAAAACTCATCCACCAGATTAGAAAAAAATCTCTCATTGACCTCGCGCAATCTCAGGAATCTGGGCAAGTTGCTCAGGAAAGTAGGTAGGTCTTCCAGCTGAAAATTTCCATTTGACAATTTAGGTTTTCTCCTAGCTACATTTTTATAAAGCTCATGCAGCCGACCAATGTTTCCCAAGATGTCACATTCTGCTTCGAAAGAATACCCATCTTCCGCCAATTTCTCTTCAGCGTTTTTAATTTTTTTCTTGTATTTGGGCTTCAGGTCTGAAAGATAATCATCAAAATATTCCCATCGACCCCGTCGTTCAATAGCCATGGCGGGTTCAACTGGAATGATATAGTATCCTGCCTGTTTGAGGATATCACGAGGGGCATCAATATCCTTGATGATAATAGCCGAAATTCCATGCTCTTCAACAACCTCTTGCATGGTTTGGAGGATGTGCGGCAGCAACTCATCACGAGAGTAGTGATGAACCGCAATGATTCCGCAATCTGCACAGAAGAAAGGGCTGCCGCAGACTGCGATTTTAAACTCTCTGGAGAGCAGTTCGATTTTAAATTGGACCAAATAAACGAGCGCCACCGGGGTGTCGGCGGCGCTCATGACCAGGTACTTAACCTCAACGTTGTCGAGGTTTTCTTCTATGATCATGGAAAACTGCACGCCTAGGATCAACCTATGGTGCGAGGTTAGATTGGAGATTACATGGGCAACCAATCCATCCTGCTTGGAAAATAATTTGTAGGAAAAGGGTCCCACTTGTGACTATCCGATCATACTCTTACTTCCCGGATTTTCTTTCTCTGACTTTTTCCAAAAACTCGCCTATCGAGGCATGCTGCAATTTCTTGTATTCTGGATGATCATCCAACCACTCATTCAAATGCTCTTCTGACCAGAAGAGATTGTCAACCGCTCAGCCACCGCCTGACTGAACGAATACGGTTTCCGGTTGGAGTGAGCTGATCGATCCATTTTCGATTTCAACATGGATTCTCTCGCTGCAGTGGGCACAAGAATCTTCGATTTTTACTTTTTTGTCTCCATAGCTGTTGACCAACAGCAGGAAATCGACCGCTCACCAAACGTCGAAGGGTTTGTCACCTTCGATAGAAACGGTATGGAAGTTATGGCGTAGCGGCCCACCCCAGCGGTTGTAGCCTTCCGCCAGGGAGTAGCCAAGCTCCGTCTTGTCTGATTCCTGTAAGAGTTCTGCCCTAGCCATGAAGGCCAATCGGTTTTTCAGTTCCTGGCCTGAAATGCCAATGGCTTCTTGCAGCTCTTTGCGGGCGGGCAGTATGTTCTTTTCCTCGTCGTAGTTATTGATCAAATACTTTGCGATCAATCTTTCGTCGTGATTGAGGATGTAGTTGTTGGCTCCCCACCAACGCAGGTTTTTCGCCAATTGCGTGTTGTCCCGAAAGTACTGGCCAATTTCCATGCGCAGATCGTCGTTCTGCTCCATTCCGAGATTGCTCATGGCCATGGGTATACTGGTCGATCTGAACTGTTTTTTCCACTCGATCAGCAAATAATCGACGACTGATTTGGCTTCCGGCGACAGATCATCCGTAGGCGTCGATATCTCTGGCTTCGGGCCTTGATTTTCAATCTGCCCGAAGGACACGGAGAGGCCAAAGACAAGGCCGATGAAAATGATGAATAGAAATTTATTTTTCATAGCATCTCCTTGCTATTTTGTCCATCCATATTCAGTTCATTTTTTGTGCCTAGTGCGAAATCCTTTTGACCACGGATTGCACGGATTTTCACGAATATGAAGAATCCTTTTTGCAACTTCACTATTCTATCTTGACTTCTTTTCTTAATTTCGATATATCCTCTTCCAGTTCCTCATAGAAGCCCTTCACAGCTCCCACATATTTCTTGTAAATGTGTCCGTCGGGTCCGATAAGAACATAGGTCGGTACGCCGATCACACCGAACCGCTCGACAAGATCTTCATCGCCGACGACTATCCGGTAATCCAATCCATATTTTTCGACAACCTGCGTTACGTCCTCGACTGTCCCGGAATAGACCGCGATTCCGACGACCTCAAAGCTCGCATCTTTGAAATCCGAATCAAGCTTCTTCAACGCTGGAAATGCTTCAATGCAAGGGCCACACCAGACCGCCCAAAAGTCTAGGAAAACAATTTTCCCTTTTAACGAGAGGCCTTTGAATGGCTGGCCCTGCAGGTCGACGGCATCGAAATCAATGGCGAGCCGAACCGAATCGGATTTGGAATGATTAGCAGTTCCCTCGTGTGGTTCATTCTCTTGACTATAAGACCGAGTAAGATTCGTATGAATTGGAGCCACTAACAAAAGGAACCAGCAAACGGCCTTAATCGTGATCCCCAATCCTGAATATGCGCGCTTTCTCTTCATCTGTTTTTTCCAGAGATTCACCCTTTGGTTGGGATATTTTTGTTTTCTCACACAGAGACACAGAGCCACGGAGAACTACTCTAGTTCACCGTTCAGTATGCGTGAGATTCCGTCTTTCATCAACGCTTCACCGAATGAGAAGATAACCCAGCTTCATGCCGGTCAAACGCAAATAGGTCAGCACCTGCTTTTTGTGGGCTCTTGTTGCGTGTTCGATGGATTTGAGCTCCAGAATGACCTTTCTTTCAACGATGATGTCGGCCCGGAATCCTTCATCGAATTGAATCCCGTGATACTCGATGGGAATGGCCACTTGCCGTTCTACAGCTAGCCCACGTTGGTTGATGAAGTTCATGAGCTAAAATGATCTCATAGACGGTCTCAAGAAGGCCGGGGCCAAGTTCTATATGCAATTGAACGGCGCAGTCTACAACAACAGTGCCGATTTCGTTTTTAGTCATTTCTCTGTTGCTTAGTGGCTCTGTGTGAGATCCCGAACGTCGCCGCAATTGAGTGGCAACTTTTCTGCTACCGGTCTGCTTAAGACTCGATCCATTAACGCAGCATCTCTGCTTTTGATTGCGCTGGCGAATTTGGTCAACACACGCGTGAATCTTGCTATCTGATTATCACGAGTTGTTGCTTCGTCTTGAAGGGAACAGGAAGCAAAATACCCAACGATCGGAATTACCTCGGTTTTGATGCCGTTTTTTCCCCGGCTTTCCGCCTGCGAATAA
>JAUXJX010000149.1 GCA_030624545.1 Bacteroidota bacterium
GCACAAAAAGTAAAACTGCTTCGTCGTTTGGGTCTGCCGGAAGGCTCGCTTCTGGTCGGAACCGCCGCCCGCCTCGAAAGGCGCAAAGGCATAAAGTACTTTATTGATGCAGCCAAACAGATAACCGAGAGAATACCCAATGTCTATTTCCTGGTTGCAGGCCAGGGCAGGGATGGCTTGCAACTGCAGACCTACGGCGACAGCGTCGGTTTGAACGGCAGGCTGCGCTTCACCGGCTTCGAGACCGAAATCGCAGAGTACCTCGCCGGCCTGGATTTATTCGTACTAAGCTCCCTCTGGGAGGGATTGCCCCGCATACTTGTTCAGGCAGGCGCCGTGGGCATTCCGGTAGTATCATTTCGGGTGGAAGGTGTTCACGAGGTCGTTACACACGGCGGAAATGGCTTTGTTGTGCCCAGCCGGGATGTTGAAGCCCTCTTGGGCAGGGTAACGGAGTTGCTGCAAAACCCGGCTCGCGCCCAACAAATGGGACAGTACGCCAGAAAGAATCTCCTGGCGGATTGGGACTACAAGAATATGATCCGGCAGATTGAAGCCATTTACCAACGCCTTTTGACAAAGAAAGGGATCGCGTGCGAGCGCAGGGAACTCCGCTGGTTCAAAGATGGTGCGGCTGCAACCGGCCCGGCCAATGCGATCCGTCACGAAGAAAATCTAAAGTCGATCGCGGACCGCATCGGCGTCTCGGATCCTGAGGTAGATTTCAAGCTGACTGAGACTGCCATCGCAAATTAGCAAAATGCTTTTTATGACGATGAAATTTGAGCGAATGGGATGAATGAGGAGAAACGATACGGATGAATGTGACAAACCTGGTTTTGCTCATGGTTCTAGTGCTTTCATTTGGCCTGACACATATGGCCAGTCCTTTTCTACGCAGATACGCTTTTCGAATGCGCATATTGGATCGCCCCGGCGGCCATAAGAATCACACCAGGCAAATTCCGCTGTTGGGAGGCGTGGCCATGTGGTTCGGTCTTACCGTGTCTGTGGTTTTCTCACTGGGAGCGCTCTACCTGCTGGCCAAATTGAATCTGTTGGAGGCATCCTTCTCGGAAAGGTATTTGGCAAGCATGGACATTTCAGCCAAGCTGCTCAAAATCGTGGCTATCATCATTGGCGCCACCGCCCTGGGCATGCTGGGCTTCTATGACGATACAGTGAAAAACGGTCTGCATTACCGGACAAAGTTTATCGTGCAATTTTTGGCCGCGGCCGCGCTTGTCGCCAGCGGCCTGTATGTTCAGGTTTTTCCGTGGCAGTGGCTGAACATGCTGATCAGTTTGTTTTGGATTGTCGGGATTACCAATGCATTTAATCTGCTGGACGGCCTGGATGGCCTGGCGGCCGGGGTAGCCGCCATTTCCGCAACCGGATTCCTCCTCCTGACGGTCTCGTACATTCCGCTTTACGCGGCCATCGTTATGGCCGGCATTATCGGCTGCTGCATCGGTTTCCTGCGCTACAACTTCTATCCCGCCAGAGTTTTTATGGGAGACGCCGGAAGCCTCTTGTTGGGTTTCCTCATGGGAGTCGTCGCCATCATTGCGCTAAACTCCGCGCAGCCCTTTGCCAACGGAACAGTTGCTGTTGTTCCGCTTCTGCTGCTCAGCATACCGATTTATGACACATTTTCCGTGATCGTGATCAGGCTGCGAGAGCGCCGCCATCCGTTCGTGGGCGATCAGAACCATTTCTTTCATCGTCTGGTTCAGTCAGGCCTGAGCAAGAGAAACACGGTCGTTTTGCTCTATTCTCTCAACCTGCTTGCGGTAGCGACCGCGTATTCGATGTTTCATGTAAGCTGGCTGGGCTGCTCATTTTTCGTTACGTTGACAGTTGCCCTGTACGCCTGCGTCCCGAGGTTCGTGTCTATGTTTCAAGGGAAAGCTATTCCGGCCCCTTCCACTTCAGTAGAGCTGCCCGAGCCGAAGCGTGTTGTCCTGGTCGCAGAGGGGAAGCAGCTTGTTGGCGACCTGGAACCGGAATTCGACGATCACTATCTTCGTGAACGAAGAGAGTCTTACACCACCGGTTAGTTTGAAAACTTTCTTAACCACGGATTAACACGGATTTTCGCGGATAAAAGAAGAAAGCCAACACAAATGTCATTCTGAGCCCTTGGCAAGCTCAGGCTTCGTCGTGAGCTCAGCCGAACGGACAGGCTCCGCGAAGAATCTTGTCAGTGCTGCCCTTAATAACTTGATTACATAAGAGTTAGAATGAGCCTCAAACAAGATCCTTCATCCGCCTGCGGCGGATTCAGGATGACAATCTGTGACTTTTTGCCCATTCTGCGATAGTCTGTCACCACGTCGGGACCGACAATAGTCTGTTTTGTTTTGAATTTCAGTGACAATCCGTGTCGATCCATGGTTAAATAGGGGAGTCAGGCCGCCGGTTTCAATTGCGTAATTGCAGTCAAGTTTGAACCGAGATGTGCCGAGAAAATAGTGAGACCAACAAATTTCAGAAACGTAAAAATCAAGGGACAGCCATGATTCCTTTACGATTCATCCTGCTTATCATTCTATTACTAATTGGAGCATCGCCAAATTTTGCCGGAGAGAAGCCACAGAATAAATCTTCGTCCCGGGCGACACTCGACTTGCAGGCAAAAATCTACGGAGAGCCTTTCTTAAAACCATTTCCTGCGGCCTCGAATATGACAGACGAAAGCCAGGATCTGTCTTTAACTACCTTCAGTCACAAATCGCTGCCCAAAGGCATGTTTATGTCTATGTTGGTTCCCGGAACCGGCGAGCTCTACGCAGGCTCCATAGTGAAGGGACTGCTCTTCCTTGGCATCGAGGCCGGCGCCTGGGTCTTGTATACCTCCAGCCATAATAAGGGCATGGAATGGGAGCGCAAGTATATCGGTTTTGCGAATCAGAACTGGGATGAGGACAGATGGCAGGCGTGGTGGAATTCTCTCTCAGCGCCCGATCAGGAGGGTTTCTTGAACGTGGAATTGCCCGAGGAGAAGAATTCTGAATATTATGAAGCCATTGGTGTCTATGAAAAATTCAATGCAGGTTGGAAAGACGTTCAGTGGAATCCGGGGATAGCCAATACCACACCTTCTGTAGAAAGCTTAGGCTATAATAAATGGCGCCGGAGCAGCAACAGCAGCCTTAAGTGGGCGACGTCGCTGAGCGGCATCATTCTGGCCAATCACCTGCTGAGCGGACTCGACGCCGTATGGTCCGTCAGCCGGCACAACAAGAATCTTAAGCCATCCATAAAGCCCCAATTTGTTTCAATTGACGGGGAGCCGCGGCTGCTTGCCGCTATTAGCATTGAGTGGTAGTAAATCCCTTTCCAAACGGGGCGGAAAGCGCATTCGCTAATTTGAATAATTCATAAACCGCGAAGACGCAAAGAGCGCAAAGTATTAAAAACAATACTTTATGGTCAGTGGATATTGAGACAGTATCCTATTCAACAACATTCGTCTTCAGTTCTTTTTTCTTGGCGATCTTAGCGCCTTGGCGGTGAGATTTTATGAATAATTCTGGAGGCATGTCCATTCGGCTGAGCTCACGACGAAGCCTGAGTTTATCGAAGGGGATCTTTTTAAATTTCCGTTACGATCAAAAGACGCACTCTCCCCCCTCTACTCCGCAACAAACGCAACGATCCGCAACGGTCCCCCGCTGCCGCCTTTAATCTTCATCGGCAGGGCGATTACGAACGAGCCCGTAGCCGGTACTTGATCCAAATTCGCCACGTTCTCGAAGGCCGGGATGTCTGCCTTAAACAGAATCTGATGGCTTTCAAATAATTTCGACTGGCCATAGTCGATACTTGGTGTATCCAGGCCGATGGCCTTGATGTTGCGATTTTCCACCAGCCAGTTCGCTGCATCCGGATCCAGACCGGGGAAATGGAGCAGGGGAACCGCCTCGGCGCCAAGCTGGGCGGTGCCCATATATTTTTCTCGATCCGGCCAGAACCGGCTGTAGCCCGTGCTGAGCAGCACAATGCAGCCGTCGGGAATCTCACCGTGCTGTTCTTCCCAGGATTGAAAATCGTCTACGCCGATCAAGTAGTCACGATTCTCCAGGGCGCTACTGGAGACATCGATGACGGCAGCCGGACCGATCAGTTGATCCAGGGTGAGCTGTTCCGCGGTTTTCATGCCTTCGGAAAAATGGATTGGTGAATCCAGGTGTGTGCCGCCGTGCTCCGAAGCGGCAAAGCGATTCGCTGTGTAATAGTATCCCCCCTCGGTCATGCCGGCGAATTCCGATTCCAAATCGAATGATTTGGCCGTGGGCCAGTAGATGGTTTCGGATGAAAAATCATGGCTTAGGTCGATCCACTTGCCCGAGGAGAATGGTTGGCTGCGGCTGCAGGCCGCAAATAGTGGCAGGCTGGCGAGGATGATGATCAACTGAGTTCTATTTTTCATGACTTATCTCCTTTCCAATCGTTCGGTATAGTTAAAGAATTAACCACTTCTCAGTATGGATCAGTTCATTTAATGATGCTAACCTAACCAGCATTGACAATTGGCAAATCTCGCATGGTCACCAATCCAGGAGCAGCTTCCAGTACTCTCTTGATCGCATTGACTGTAATCGCAACTGTGGCGATATCTCCATTTGTGCCTTTTAGCTTCACTTCCAATTCTGGCTTGCCGCTTATTTTGATGGTGTCACCGTCATCACCCATGTCAAGCGCCGCAATAAATTGAAGTCTGACAAATTCCTTGTCTTCTGTGAAACCTCTCGCGACTTGATCCAAACCCTTGACGATTCCAGGTTGAACTTCAAAGAAATCAGTTTTTGTAAACACTTCTGCGACAACAGGGTCAACAGCAGATTCGTATCGATCAAGTTTCTTACCAAACGTATCGAAAATCATCGCGACTGATTCTGGTAATCCAACGTGCCCCATGCGTCCTTCGTCCATTTTTGCTTTGAAGGCATCTACCGTCATACCAGAGCCGATTTTTTTCTGGAAAGGACCACGCCGCTCCGAGGCATTGATGACTCGGACCACCTCGATATGATCTACTTGCTGACAAATGGCAGACAAGTTTATTGGCAGGGAATCCATCAAAAATCCAGGATTAACGCCGGTCCCCAAAACGGTTTTCCCGACTTTTTTGGCCAAGGCATCGATCTGATCTGCAATCTCCTTATTATCCAACCATGGAAAAGATAACTCCTCAGATGTCGAAACAATGTCTAATCCAGATTCCAGGATCTCGTCGATTTGTGATCTGAATTGGTCAAAATAAGAATTAGTCGTATGCAAAACAATGTCAGCATTTGTTCTTCTTAATGTTTCGCCCAGCGTTTTGTCGGTTGCGAAACCCAATGATTGCTCCTGCCCAATTACTTCACCTACATCTTTTCCAACTTTATCCGGATCGACGTCTACTCCACCAACCAATTGCAAATCGCCACGCTCCATAACCAGCCGAGCCACAGCACTTCCAATAGGTCCCAGTCCGTATTGAATTACTTTAATTGAATTCGCCATTTTCAAATCTCCTATTCACATTTCTAAAAGAACGATATTGTTGTTTATTACCTTAAATATATTTTCACAAAGTGAAATAGCCAATGATAAGAATTGATTTTTTGTTATGGAAAATATTACACTCCTAAGTCCCCTCTCGAGAGGCTATTGCAGAATGGGTAAAAAGCCTCGGTTTGTCATCCTGAATCCGCCGCTGGCGGATGAAGGATCTTGTTTGTAACTCATTCTAAGTCTCATGTAATCATATTGTTAAGGGTAGTACTGGCAAGATTCTTCGCGGAGCCTGTCCTGAGTTTACGAAGGGCTCAGAATGACATTTTGTATGATTTTGTGCATTCTGC
>JAUXJX010000441.1 GCA_030624545.1 Bacteroidota bacterium
CACGAATTTCCCAATGTTCGATCTGTCCCTCGGTGGCCAGCCATTGATTTTAATTCAGGTTAGTGGCCAAACCCTGAATTGTGCAACTTACCATATAATGATAAGGTTTCTTAGATTTGTCAAGAATTGAATTACGGAAGAATCTATCGAAGGCACTAGCTGGCAGAAAAAAATAGCCACAGAGCTCGCAGAGATCGCCGAGGTGAAAAAGTCTCTGCGTAACTCTGCGATCTCTGCGGTTAGAAGAGCTTACTCCATAATCTGATAAACCTTCCCCTGCCATTCAAAAACCACGCGCTCGCCCAAAGCCAGGATTCGGCGGATCTGGGCATCTTTCTTACTCAATTCGAAGTAGACCTTGCTCAGGAAAGCGATCTTCTCATCAGGTTTTCTGTCGCCTTCCAGGCTGCTTTCTACCCATATGCCACTCCTCAAATTGAAGGTTCTGTCCGCGATCCGTTTTACCGTCAGAAGCATATTCACCTCGGTTTCGGATGCGGCTCTTTTCTTCATGGCCCTGCTCGCCATCACAGCGTTTCTCCCGGATGAAGCGGCAGCCGGCATGGCCTGAGTAGTCAATGCCTCATACATTACTTTCGAGCCGGCGCCTTCGTCATCTTCTTCCGCAAGCAGCTCCCTGGCCCTCTGCATGGACTGAATCCGAAGCGCCATGGCGTCCGGCCTGTCACCACGGGCCTCATTTCGTATTATTGCCAGCTCCCTTTCCTGTTCCCTGACCAGGTAGGACGTATAAGGTGTAATGATACCGTATTCTTCGCCCAGATTCTTGATGCTCTCTACCAGTTCCTGGTTCTCTCCCTCAAACCGGATCTGCATCAAGAGGTGAGAGACTTTTCGATTCGCCCAAAGTTTCGCAATAAACTCATTTTCCGTCTCACGACGATCAAGAGTTACCTGATACTCGAACTCGCGTTTTTTCCCACCTTGTTCTCCTGCCAACCGAATTTCGCCGCTTGCCGGACTGCGATAACGGCCCATAACCGAGACCCTCTGGCCCTGGAATATGTCAGGCAATTGCTGTGGATAGACGTCATAAACGCGCAATCCACCAAAGTCGATTTTAGGATTGGTGAGAACCGGGCTTGAAATTTTGGCAAAGAAACCGGAAACTTCCCTTTCGATGTCTTCTCCCGGTCTGACGTAATTCGCAGTTCCATGGCTGTCATGCGATAGTTTATCCAACAGAAAGGTGTTTACATCGTACCCTACACCAAAACTGAATACGCGAACAAATTCCTTCTTCTTATTTTTCACATTCTGCAAAATGCCTTTCACATCTTTTTCACCTTCCGTCGGCAGGCCGTCGGTAAGAAAAATAATACTTGTAGGCCGGCCATCGTCCTTATCTTTCAAGCCTAGCGCACGTTGTAGAGCGCTATCGATATTGGTTCCTCCGGAGGCCGAGAGGTTATCAATGAAATAGCGGGCGTTTTCAATATTATCTTTTCCTGCCCTGCCCAGGCCATTCCGAAAATTTTCGACCGTAGAGCTGAAGCTGATGATTTCGAATCGATCCTCCGGTTTGAGCGTGTTGATGCAATATCTGAGCGCCTCTCGGGCCTGTTCGATTTTTTCTCCGCCCATGCTGCCGGAAACATCGACCACAAAAATAATATCCTTGGCAACAGTTTTCACGGGCCTTACCTCGTAGCGCGGCGTTGTAAGTAGCATAAAATAGCCATCTCGATCGGTTCGCGGCCGGAAAGTCAGAAGAGTGGAATTAATCTCATTATCTGAAAGGCTGTAATAGAGCACAAAGTCCCTGTCGCCTTCGAGGTGGTTGGCCTCAAAGCTGATTTTGGCTCTGCGTTCGCCTTCTCTTGAGACCTCAATCTTGTGAGATGGGGAATAGATATCGGCCAAAGGCGTTTCCGCTTCCAAATCGATCGTCATGTGATAGTGTTCGATGCTTCCCTGTCCACTTTGCCGGATCGGCAGCGTAAAACGATATGTGCCCGATTCAGATTTGATCACCTGTGCATACGACAACTCAATCTTTCGCTCGCTCTTTGGAGCGATGGGAAAGATTCGGGCCTTAAAAAGCCCGTGCCCGGCGAACTCCAGCAAGGCCGGATCACGATATTTACGCACAATGCTCTCATAAATCTCCGATGCTTCCTTGCTATCCAGGACCTCACCTTGTATCTTTTTGCCGTTGATGTAGAGATGGAAATCATGAACCTGGGCCTCGTCAGGAATGGCAAAGATATATTCACCCTCCAGCTGAGCCGGCGATGTGTTATAAAATGATTGCTCAAGTGTTATGTTTCCGACGCCTTGCCTTAATTCAATGGCAGCCTCAACACTCTTCAAATAGACATGCCCGTCTCGAAGTATTTCGGGCCGCTCGTGGATAACAATCCTTCCCTGGGCGAACAAACTCGCACTACAAAAAATCAAAACGAATATCGCGCTAAGTGCTCTCATTTCTTGTCTCCTTCATGTTTGGTTAACGTCTTCTCTTCTTGTAATTGCCGATTCCGGTTTTTGTTCATAAATTCATCTGTGTCCATTTACTTTCTGCCTATTAATAACATGAACGGATAAAAGGTAAATGCAAATTCTAAGATTTTTTCCGGAGCAAGCCCTTCTTGAAAGGATTAAAGCCGGTGACCGCACAGTCTTGGGAGAAATCTTTACTCGCTACGAAAAACTAATTGGAAGCTACGTCAAATCGCACGGCGGCAATGATGCCGATGCAGAAGATGTGCTCCAGGAGACGATTATCGTGCTATGGCAGAAGGCATGCGCAGGAAACTTCACACTTTCATCCAGGCTCGGCACCTATCTTCTGGGTGTCACAAAAAACAAATGGCATGCGGAAATCCGCAAGCGAGAACGATATGTAGATGGCGAATTTCCGGAGGACTCAAGCGATGAAAATCCATCTTCGTTGGATGTGATGATGAGTAATGAGCGAATTCACGCCATCCGGCAGGCCCTTGATGCCATCAATCCAATTTGTAAAGAGCTGCTGTTGCTGTATTATTTTGAAGAAAGAAATATGGAAGACATAGCCCGGCACATGAATTTTGCAAATGCTGATGTTGCCAAATCAAAAAAATACCAATGTAAGAAATCCCTGGAA
>JAUXJX010000333.1 GCA_030624545.1 Bacteroidota bacterium
AAATCAACCGAATCCTCTTTGATGAATCGAATGTCTCTGCCGATGAGTTTGATTTCCTGTCTGCTCAGTCCGCTGGCTATGGGCGCACCCGTGCCGCTCACAGCGGATACGGTGACGACAAACTCCGGCGTCCGTATTGTCTTAAACTCAGAAGAGGTTGGATCGAAATAGCTGAATGACGTGGGCCTAATTCTATGGGTACCGGCAAATCGCGGGATGGCTACATACTCATACACCTTTTTCCCACTGATAGTATTGCCTTTGCGATTGATGGTCTGACTTACCTTGGGTTCATAGGTTTCAAATCCGGCTGGAAAGCTGATCTTGGGCTCCGGCAAAATCTTGATATTGCCCTGCCCTTTATAAGTCAGCGTCAACGTAATGGCTTCATTGGCAGAAACAGCGTTTTTGTCCAGGGATGCATCATATTTGAAGCTGCCAACGGCCCCGGAAAAATCGGAGGGCCGTCCCTCAAGCGGTACGGGAACTACCGTGATTTCGATAGGCTCGCTGGCAATTCTGGCACGAACCCGCTTGCCGAAAATGTCTCTGTCATCGAAGAAAAATGAGTCAAAGAGATCCCGGCCCCGACGTCTTTGGCGCAATCGAACATCACAATCCACCTCCATCGGTTCAATGACCTTTTCTCCGGCATCCGTCGGAAACAAGGCCAGCTTTTTGACTTCCGCTACAAGGAATCGCTTTCCATCAACATTCTCCTCGTGGGTGGATGGCTGCTGCGGCAATTCGAATTCTTCACTCCAAAAGCCAATAAGATCGGGCATCTTGGACAAACTGTAGCTGCTGACATCAACTCTTGTATAGATTTTGTAGGTAACAATTACCGGCTCATTTTGATAAACTGTCTTCCGATCCGGCTCCCCAACCAGATAGAGATTCCCTTCCAGTTCACCTTCAGGTTCAAGCTGGCTTGGTCTTTGGGAAGGCTGGCGACCCTGCGCCGATGGCCCGGTGCCACCCTTTGAAACTTCGATTGTGATAGGTTCGGAGTGATAAGATTTTCCTTTGAAATTCAAAACAACGGCTGGAATCTGATGTTTCCCTTCCATGCGAGCCAAATAATAGTTGATACTTCTTTTCGAAACGGACATTCTGCCGTTGATGATCTGCATGTTTGAGGAGCTGCTGTTTCCCGAGAAGTCCGCAAAAACAGAGATATCGGGCGGATCAGGAACGGGCGCTGATTGAGCATCCGCTCCGGAGATCTCTATGGTCAGCACGAATTGCTGGCCAATTGAAACAAAATTCTGGTCAACGTAAGCTTTCACAATGAGGCTCTGGGCTGCACAGACATGCGCAGACATCAACAAGATGCCCATGACCAGTGATGCGTAAATCCATCGCGAGGTAGAACTCCTCAACGATCGGAATTTGGGATCGCAACGAAGTTGTGCTCCGTCGCGGTTGCCAAGATTCTTCCAGAATGACATTTTGTTCATTCGGTTCTTCTAAGAATTGGTTGCTCTTGAAACCTGCTTAAAAAGCTCCGTTAGAGCCTGCCCGTTCGGCTGAGCTCACGACGAAGCCTGAGCCTGCCGAAGGGAGCGGCATATTTATAGAATTTATCCGCAAAATATGATCTCAAACCCCGTAGGGGTGATATATGCCATATGTCGCCCCGATGGGGCTAATTTTCGTTTTGCCATCAAGACATCTATAAATATGTCGCCACTACGTGGCTAATAATTTGTCAAACAACAACATAAATTTAGAATCTCGATCGAGTTCTTCTCCGTCGCGGGGCCTTCAACTTGATTACCAATCCTTGTCAACGCGATAACGACCCTTGGCTTCCACTTTCCTCTTTTTCTGAATGTCCTTCTCATCGTTCTTCAAGGCATCAAGAATGCGTTCCGCATCCTCCTTGGAAAGCTGCTGTTGATTTTCCTGTTGTTGTTGCTGCCGCTGCTGTTGGTCCTGTTCTTCCTGCTCTGATTGCTCTTGATCCTGACTCTCCTGATTCTGCTGGTCATCCTGGTTCTGCTGTTGCTGTTGCTGCTGCTGTTGTTGGTCTTGCTGCTGGCTCTGCTGCTTCTCGGAATTATCTTTCAATTTCCGCCGGACATATTCCAAGTTGTATTTGGCGTCCATATCATCAGGATTTAGCTTCAGCGCCTGCTGATAGGCTAAGATGCTCTCCGGCAATTTACCCATGCGGTATAATGTGTTTCCCATATTGTAATAGGCATTTTGCTCTACCTCGAGCTCATCGGTACCGACGACTTTTTGAAATCCTTCCAGTGCTTCCTCATATTTCTTCTTTTTATACAAGGTGCTGCCAACATTAAATTGAAGCCGCCTATTCTCCGGATCGGACAGCAGTGCATCCTGATACTTGTTCAACGCCTGATCGTACTTTTCTCCCTGGAACAGTTCATTTCCCTCCTTGGTCCGCTTGCGAGTGGATTGCCCCGAAACCAACGAAGGAAGGATCAATGCTGTTAGCAAGAATATGGAAATACGAAATCTCATCATTTTTCTCCGTCAGTAAAATTCTAAATCTGCAATTCGAGTGACCTATTCAAATCTTCCTCTCCATTCCCTTTTCACGTTCTTCCGTTCCGGCAAAAGCATATCGATAATGAGCAGAATCAGTCCAATCGACAGAAAATATTGAAAACGATCTTCATACTGGGAAAAGATACGAGATGCCAGCTCCTTTTTCTCCATTTTGTCAATTTCATCGTAGATTTTGCCGAGTTCCATTTCGGCAGGTGTCGCGTTATAATACTTTCCATTGGTCTGCAGCGCAATTTTTTCCAGAGTCAGTTGTTCGAGTTTGGTTGTAACGACATTTCCCTGGCGATCCTTTTTAAAGCCCGTGTGTTTACCCGAGTTATCATACATAGGAATGGGCACACCCTGAGGAGATCCTATCCCGACCGTGTAAATGACAATTCCCTCTTTTTCAGCAAGCTCGGCCATTTTCAATGGATCCTCAACGGTGTCCTCGCCATCGGTGATGATGAGTAACACCTTGTGCTTTCTTTCTGTTTCCAGGAACGAACCGATCGCTTTCTCGATCGCCTTGCCAAGGGCCGTTCCGGGTATGGGTATGAGGCCTGGTTCCATAATGTCAAGGAACATTTTCAGGGCGCCGTAATCCAGCGTGAGCGGGCATTGCACGAACGCCTCGCCGGCAAAAGCGATCAGGCCTATGCGATCGCCCTTCAGCCGTTCCACCAGGCTTGCGACCTCATGCTTGGCCTTTGTCAGCCGGTTGGGCTTGATATCTTCCGCCAACATAGACTTCGAAATATCGATGGCGACAAATATGTCCACACCCTTTCGCTTTACTTCTTCAAGCCGGGTGCCGATTTGAGGGCGCGCCAAAGCTACAAGAAAGAAAAACAGGGCCGAAAGGAGGAGAACGGTTTTCCAGGTTTGCCGCCTCGGGCTGTTTGACAGCATTAATTTTTCCAAGAGCTGTAAATTTCCGAATCTTTGCAGGGCCTTCTTTTTCGAATGCCGCACCCAGACGAAAAATAGGATAAGAAGAGGTATAAGGAATAAGGCAAATAGGTATTCTTGATTTGAGAATCGAAACATAGTTTTTCTATTGTTGATTGTTCATATGATGAATGGTATCGCTGACTTCAATTATACATAAATTCTTGCCACCGAGGCACCAAGTCACTAAGAACAGCAACTTATGGCATCAGGATGTAAGAAACTGAGTTTCTTGAATTAAGTTTTGAGAACCTTAATTTTTCCATATTTTCCAATGCACCTTGTGTCTTCGTGGCTTTCCGGCTGTGAATTATTCAGGCTAAATTTTCTCA
>JAUXJX010000352.1 GCA_030624545.1 Bacteroidota bacterium
GGCAAGGAGAGCCTTTTCTTGTTCGATCCTGCTGAAAACGAAACTATATGGAAAGCGGAACTTGGGTCTATCAAAACCTATCCCATTCTTTATGAAGATAAGATATTTGTTGCCTCCTTATACCGGGGCATCTTCTGCCTGGACACGAATAATGGAAGCATTCTATGGAACACTCCGCTGCAATCGCAGCTTCATGCGAATCCGGTAATCCATAATTCCCACATCGTCCAGGGGACGGAGTCCGGCATGGTGGCCGCTTTGTCGTTGGAAACCGGCGAAATAAAATGGAAGCTGGAACTGAAAAGCCCGATTCTGGCCTCTCCAATTTCCGTGGCCGGCACAGCAATCCTCTGCACAAACGAAGGAACCGTTGCCGCCATTTCGTCAGACGGCAAATTGATTTGGGAAAAGAAGTTTGACTTTGGATTTCGCAGGACCCCTGCAGCTGTGGACAACAAACTGATTATTGCCGGCCAGGACGGCGTTGTGAGAGCGTTGGATTTAAACGACGGCAGCCTATTGTGGAGTTACGAAACCGGAACCGTGATCGGAACGACGCCGGTTGCTATGTCTCAATATGTCATATTCGGAACCTTGGATAAACGACTCATGTATCTTTCCCTCGAAACTGGCCAGGAAATCTGGGAAATTGAGCTACTTGGCCGTGTTCGCACGGATCCCGTGTTGTGGGAAGATCAGCTTATTTTGGGTTCCGAGAACAACTACATCTATATATTGGAATCGAGTGCTGCTTCTCAACCGGCGGCGCGATAATTTAAGGAATTCTAGCCTGTATTGCTCACAAAAATCTCTCGAAAAGCTATCGCGTAATTTAATCCTTCTCTCTGTGCTGGTTCTTGTTCCGATAGAAACCTGCCAGTCCCAACAGTTTGTCTCCCCGACAGGCGATACCCTCCGCACTGGATGGATTCAACTCAATTCGGAACATGAATTCATGCAGATCTGGGTAGATTCTGTGGTAGTCTCTCCATCTCAAGATCGTCTGCTTAAACTGGCCGAAGGCTATCACCATCTTCGCGTCATGCCTCGAGGAGCCCAGAATTGGCTGCTGCGCGAATTTGTCCGGGAGATCGAAATTGTGTACAAAGACACACTGAACTTGCATGTCGCTTTTCCCGAATTCAAGATTATCAATTCAAAGCCATACGGCGCCCGGCTGAGCATAAATGGAAAATTCGTAGGAGAAACCCCGCTGCTTTTGCCAAAGCCGGAACTGGAGAAATCCGCCATCCGTTTACAAAAGTTCGGCTACAAAGATACGGTTATCGTGAATCTCGAACATGAACTAGCCGCAATTTGGATCGACCTGAGGAGGGATCCCGAAGCTGAAAAGAAACAACAAAATCTAGCTCAGGTTCTGAACGCCAAAAAGAGGAAAGACCGAAGGCTGGCTCTAGTCACCTTCGGTTTGGCAGTGACTTCAGGAGTTGCTTCGCTCATTCTTAAGGATAAGGCAGATCGAAGTTTTGATCGATATCTCAAGGCGAGCAATCCGCAGGACATGAATCATTTTTTTGATAAAACCGAGAAGTTCGACCGCCTGGCTGCGGGGGGCTATGTTGTTTTTGAAATTAATCTCGTCGCCTCCACTTTCTTTCTCATTCGCTCCATCCTCAGAGATTAACCTCTTTCCGGAAACAGCCTTTTCTGCGTTGAGGCCTTCCAGTTAGTTGAACTGCCCCCCATTCACTTCAGTCGTTTTTCCGTCAGATCAATAGACTATTGAATTTACTTGCCTTCGGTACTGGATTTAGTAAATTAAGGATGGTTTTAGCCAAATTCAACACCTCATTACACTATTGCTGTTGTAGGCCTTGTTTGGAAGGACGAGACGGGCCATTTGGCTTAATGTAACGGACTAAGGCTTCGTCACGGCCCGTGACTGATTCTAAAATGAAGATAGAATTCCCCAGGGAATGACGATGTCCAGAAGAGTTGGATTCCTCAGCCATTCTGACTTCTCAAAGCATAGAGCCGGCTACACGCATCCGGAAAACCCTGACCGTACCGAGCACATTTTGAAATACCTGGGAGAAAGCGATATCTATTCAAAACTACGCCAGGTGGAGTTTCAATCATCGGGAGAAGAATGGCTGGAATCGGTTCATACGCGCGGCTATGTCGATTTGGTGCGCGAAATGTGCCGGTCGAAAGGGGAGTATTTGGATGGGGGCGACACATATATAAATGAATATTCATTCGCAGTGGCAAATCTGGCGGTAGGTGCATGTCTGGTTGCTGGTAATCTCGTAGCCCAGGATAAGCTCGATAGGGCTTTTTGTTGCACACGGCCCCCCGGTCACCATGCGGAGAAATCCGCTGGAATGGGATTTTGCCTGTTCAACAATGCCGCCGTTCTGGCCCGCTACCTACAGGTTCAACACAAAATTCAGCGCATCGCCATTGTTGACTGGGATGTTCACCACGGCAACGGCACGCAGGCCATCTTTTATGAAGATCCAAGTGTTTTTTACTTTTCGGTCCATCAATTTCCGCATTATCCCGGGACTGGCAGCGAAATGGAAAGGGGAGCCAATGATGGAGAGGGATATACGCTAAATGCGCCTCTGCATTCCGGTTCCGATGACTCAGAATTCATAAATGCAATTAATGAGACATGGCTACCGGCCATGACGGAATTTAGACCGCAATTCATTATTATTTCCGCCGGCTTCGATGCTCATTTCGCGGACCCACTGTCAGAGTGTAAGATGACGTCCGGAGGCTTCAAAACCTTGACTGACATCGCGGTAGGGGCCGCGAATGAGTCTTGCGCAGGGCGTATTGTTTCCGTACTGGAAGGAGGATACGATTTGGCGGCACTTTCAGAATCAGTACATCAACATTTACTGGGGCTATTGGAGTAGGTAACTTAGCTTCCTCTGATTCAGAACCTATCCGCCCGGACTCATTATCGTGTTGGAAAGTTAACCTGAATTATTTACCGCAGAGGCCCTTGTCTCCCTTCTTCCGTAGTCAAGCGAAGCAGGCCGAGAACGCAGAGGCTAAAAAAAACAAAGAATTAATCGAACCCGTTGATTAGCGAATAGTGTAGAAGGAAAAGTAAGGAATACTGTTGCTGAGTCTTATAAAAGAAACTCTGTGCCCCCTGTTTGCGACTCGCAGAACGCGCTCTGCGGCTTGTGAATTAAGTAGGTTAGGCCGTAATAGAATGACGGAATGATTCCATATTCATCATGAGTAGTCAATCGCAAGATGACTCTTTTACGCTCCGTCGCACAAAAATGGTCGAGGAGCAGTTGGAAAGCCGGGGTATTCGAGACCGTGCAATTCTTGAAGTTTTTAAAAAGGTGCCCCGGCATTTGTTTGTAAAGGATCAATACCTGGAAATGGCGTATGAGGACTCTCCTCTCCCGATTGGACTCGATCAGACCATTTCTCAGCCTTTTATTGTTGCCTACATGACGGAGCAGCTAAAAATTCAGAATACCGACACTATTCTTGAGATCGGTACCGGTTCGGGCTACCAAACTGCAATCCTCGCAGAATTGGGTGGGAGAGTTCACACTCTGGAGATCATCCGAGATCTCGCCCGTCAAGCAGAAACGAACCTGAAGGATAGAGGCTACAAAAACATCTGTGCAAAGAGAGGCGACGGCTACCA
>JAUXJX010000377.1 GCA_030624545.1 Bacteroidota bacterium
AAATAACCGTTGTTCTTCGTAATTCTTGCCGCTTCATCGTAAAGTGGAAACAAATTCTGGAGATGCTCATCGGCGAGCACTACAATTGACATATCGAAGCTTTCCGTACACAGTTGAGTATTGGTGATATCTCCAACCAGAAGTCGTTCATGAGCCCCCCTCTTTCTTGCAAATTCCAACATTTCCGGTGTTATGTCGACGCCGTGAATCTCCTTAACACCTTTGTCCTTGAGCCAGACTCCGGTTCGACCGGTTCCACAGGCTAAATCCACAGCCACTTCAACCTGATTCCAGGAAACCGCCCGTATTCTCGACAGCAGGCGAAGATCCATTTCGTCTTGAACTGTTGCCTCATAAGTCTTCACCCACTCCTTGTAGCCATCTTCCACTGGCAGGGTTTGATATTTGTGCACATCGAAATCTGAAAAATCCATAAACTGTTCTTCTTCATTTGCCCTTAAATTATGAATAATTGAAGTTAAATATTCCTTTTCACTTTACGCTAAATATCCGAAGCAATAAACGCAACATATTCTGGATTTGGCCTCCGTCTTGCTAGTTATGGATGGGCAATTTATCCTATAATACCGCATTCAATTTATGAAAGCAATAGAAGTTCTCCAATCATCTACCGTCTATACTTTCCCCATTTTGGTCCACTCACGTTTTCATTGCTTTGCCTTGCTCAAATTGCTATATTGTGCCTGCTTATTTTCTAAAATGCTCACAACGGATTAACATGGATTTCACGTAGATTCTTAACATCCGTGACCATCCGTGTGATTCCGTGGTTTGTTTTTATTTCTTTTATTCTCGCTTAGTAATATTCTCCGAAGATATGAACCAAAAAGTGTCATTCTACACCCTTGGCTGCCGTCTCAATCAGGCGGAAACGGCCATTATCCGGCGAGGATTTGAAGCGGAAGGATATGAGGTTGTCAACTTCGAAGAACCTTCCGACCTGGTCGTGATCAATACCTGTACTGTAACCGAGAACGGGGATGCAGACACCCGTCGATTGGTCAACAAGATCAATCGGGTGAACAATAGCGCGCAAATAGCGCTGGTAGGCTGCCAGGCCCAGGTTCAGCAAGCTAAACTGCTTGATTTGCCAGGCGTGCAGTGGGTTGTCGGCAATGGGGCAAAGATGGAGTTGGCTAAGATACTGCAGAATGCCGGCACCGATACGCCGCAGGTCATCGCGCCGGCTATTCCGCGCGAGAGTTTTACAATTCCCGTCATCGGCATTGACTACAGCCGTACACGGGCCAACCTCAAAATTCAGGATGGCTGCGATTTCTTTTGCACTTTTTGCGAAATACCGTTTGCCCGGGGTCGGGCTCGCTCTCGCGAATTTGATGATATCCTGGCCTCGGCGCGGCAATTGTTCCAGGCAGGACGGAAAGAGATGGTGCTAACCGGTATTAATATCGGAACCTACCAGTTTCAGAATCGAAATTTCATGGACGTTTTGTCCAATCTGAGTGCGGTTGAGGGAGTGGAACGAGTGCGAATATCTTCTATCGAGCCGACCACGGTTCCGGACCTCCTCCTGCACCATATGCAGTCGGACAGCAAATTGTGCCGCTACTTGCACATTCCCATCCAAAGCGGTTGCGACGGGATATTACAGGCCATGAAGAGAAAATATTGTGTCGCCGAATTCATGGATTTTTTGAGGTCGGCATATGAGCAAGTTCCCGGCATCTGCCTGGGAACCGATGTGATCGTCGGTTTTCCCGGCGAGTCCGAAGAACACTTCGAAGAAACATACAATTTGCTTCTGTATTCTCCCTTTGCCTATTTCCACGTGTTCAGCTACTCGGACCGCGATCACACCCGCAGCCGAAAATTTCCGGACAAGGTCGAGAGATCGATCATCGAATTGCGCAGCAAGCGCCTGAGAGAATTGAGTTATCGAAAGCGGCAGAATTACTTTAAGCAGTTTTTGGGTGAGAGGGTCACGGTGTTGTTTGAGCAGCCGAAGAATGGCTATTGGACCGGATTGAGCGAGAATTACATTCGCATCAAGGTGAAATCAAATCTGAATCTCGAGAACGAGCTGGTGCCGGTGCGGCTGCGGGAGATTGATCAGGAAGCGATGATTGGGACGATTGTATGAAGAAGATTTACATCGAAACCTACGGCTGCCAGATGAACGAGTACGACTCGGAGATCGTAAAGACCGTGCTGAAAAAAAGCAACTACGAGCTCATCGATTCTCTGGATGATGCGGATGTTGTGCTGCTGAACACCTGCTCCGTTCGTGATAACGCCAATCGCAAAGTATATGGCCGTATCCACAGAATCAAGCATCAGCGCAATGGCAGGGGAATGAAGATTGGCGTGCTTGGCTGCATGGCGACCAATTTTCGCAAAAAACTTCTGGAAAATCCTTCGCTTCCTATTGACTTCATCGCAGGTCCGGACAGCTACAAACGATTGCCCGAGCTGATCGAAGGATTGGACAACGAAGGCAAAGATCACTTTGATGTAACGCTTTCCGAGTTCGAAACCTATGCCGATGTCTATCCGACTTCACGGGAAAAGGGTGTCAATGCCTGGATTGCGGTCATGCGCGGCTGCAACAACTTCTGCACCTTTTGCGTCGTGCCTTATACCCGCGGCCGCGAGCGCAGCCGGGCGCCGGAGAATGTGAAAGAGGAGGTAGAATGGCTGGCGAGTGAGGGATTCCGCCAGGTGACGCTGCTCGGCCAAAACGTGAACTCCTATAATTATGAGGGACGTGATTTTGCTTATCTGCTGGAAATGGTGAGCAGGGTCGATGGTATCGAACGAATCCGGTTTACCGCGCCCCATCCAAAGGATTTTCCACGTCGCCTGCTGCAGGTGATCGCGGCACATCCCAAAGTGTGTAACCAGGTTCATCTGCCACTGCAGGCCGGAAATGACCGCATTCTGGACATGATGAACCGGACCTATACTCAAAAGGAATATCTCCTCCTGGTGGATGAAATCAGAGAAATCAATCCGGAAATGGTTCTTACGACGGATATCATCGTGGGATTCCCAACGGAGACCGACGCGGAATTTGGAGACACGGTTCGAATGATGGAAGAGGTGGAGTTTGACTCGGCGTTCATTTTCAAATATTCGGAAAGACCACAAACCGTCGCCGCACGAAAATTCCCGGACGACGTTCCGGAGGCCGAGAAAACCGAGCGAATCGTCAGGTTGAACGAGATCCAGCGGGAGCATTCACTAAAGAGAAACAGGGCTCACATTGGTGAGGTCCATGAAGTACTCATTGACGAGGAGAACACGAAGAAATCCGACGAGCACTTCAAGGGCCGCAATGACGGCAATAAGATCGTTATTTTTTCGAAGGGAAATTACAGGCAGGGACAGTTTGTGGATGTGAAAATTTCGGATGCTACGCCGAATGTCTTGCGGGGGGAGGTGGAGAGGGTGTTGGAGAAGTAGGGGAATCTAATTACATTTCACCAAGATTTTTCTAAAGGAGCCATCTCAATCCCC
>JAUXJX010000414.1 GCA_030624545.1 Bacteroidota bacterium
ACCTCACCAAAGACGGTATATTCGTTGTTCAGGCTGGGGTAATCACTGTGCACAATGAAGAACTGGCTTCCTGCACCGACAGATTTATCACCTTGTCTCGCCGCAGAAAGGATTCCGGGTCCGTGATGAGTGGAACTGAATTCGTGGGGAATCATAACAAGCGGGCCGCCGGTGCCGTCATTATAGGGATTGTCATCTTTCGAGTTCGGATCGCCGCTCTGGAGCATGAAATTCTTGATGACGCGGTGGAATAGCATATTGTCATAAAAACCGCTCTCGGCGCGTGCGATAAAAGCAAAACAGTGAAGGGGTGCTTTATTCGGAAAGAATTTGATCTCTATATCACCATAATTTGTGATAAAGCGCCCTTTGACTCCCTGCAGCTTGGCCGCCAGAAAACGCAGTTTTTGGTCACTTTTTCTGGTGCTGCCCAGCTCATCTTCCAGTTCCTGAACCGTGTTCACCAGCTCGGCATTCCGTTCGGTTAAGCGCAGAAGTTCTTTCTTGTTGCTGCATGAAATCAATGCCAGCGAAAGCAGTATCACGAAAAAAAATGAGGCCTTCATTTTGGGTTCCCTCAGTTTATTGATGATTCCTATTGATGCATGTGACAGGTGATTGAATCGTCCCACTAAGTTAATCCAGAAACCTCTTGAGATTCAAGACGATCATTCGATTGCCAGACCCTCTCCATCAAATTTGCAGTATTCGTATTCGAACAAATAATGACGCTTGCATACGGGACAGATTTTCTGCAGTGATGCTATTCCTTTTGTTGATTTCGAACCCAACCATTTTTCTCTAAATTCCTTGATTTCACCGGTGACCGTCGTTGCGACATGCTCATACGGAACGACTTCCAGCCTAGGATGTTGCACAAAAGTAATTTGAGATTCTTTGCTTTGTCCACGCTGTTTAAATCCTATCTTGATAATATCGCCGGGCTTATGGGCATCTCGCACGGACTCAAAATCTTCTGCGCTCTTCAACGGTACGCCATCAAGCTCGATGATCAGATCGCCGCGGTCCAGCCCGGCCTGATAGATCGGGCTGCCGATAATCGTCGCCGATTTTATTCTCGCTCCTTCGTCACTATAGTCCAGGTTGAAATATCCCAGAAATGCTTTCTCTTCATCCTTCCTCCGCAGGAGAAGCCCGGCGTGGGCAAGCAAGGATTTGTAGTCGACGACTTCATGCCCCTCTACGTACCTGTCGAAAAACTCATCCGAGAATTTGTAATCTCCTGTCAATTCCCCCAGAATACTGCGCAAATCATCAAGGGTATAAGGGGTTTCGGTTTTCCCGTGCGCCGCCCAAACGGCACGCATGTAATCATCCAGAGTAATATCCCTGAATTTTGTCCTGAGGGTCAAGTCGAGCCCAAGTCCTATGGCGCTCCCGTATGTGTAATATGAAATGAAGGTATTGCGCCGGTTGTTAGGATCTACGGCTGTGGCCGCGTCCACAAAGGGAGCGTGCATGCTCATTTCCACCGGCGTAAAGAACTTGCGCCCGGGGGAGTTGATGACCGTGTTGAGCCCGCCTGAAACTCCTCTCGCATAACGGTCCAGACTGATAATGCCCGCGCGGCGCATCAGCACAGAAGTGTAATAGCTGGTAAATCCCTCCGCAAACCATAATTCCCCTGACATATTGGCTCTTTCGAAATCGAACGGCTCGAGCGATTTCGGACGCATTCGTTCCACATTCCAGGCATGAAAAAATTCATGCGCAACCGTTCCAAGGTTCCGGGTGGCCCGTGTTTTTATCGGCCTGGTACTGGCGCAAATTGTCGAATTACGATGCTCCATTCCATCCCCGGCGACGTAGGGAAGGTAATCCACAATAAATGTATAGGCGCCATAGTCAAATTCCGGCAGTTCCCCGAACACAGCTTTCTCCTCGTCAATCACGGCCGCTGCCATTTTTGCATAAATATCCACTTCACTCTCTGTTCCATCATGGTGAACGGCCATCCTAATCGTCTGCTGCTTCCCATTTGATTCGACCGGCCATTCCCGCAAAGTAAAATCACTCAGCTCTGTGGGACTATCCATGAAATAGTCTAAGTTCGGCGCCCAAAATATATTCTTGCTTTTTGCCGGCGCAAGCTGAGTGGCCACTTTCCAATTACTCTCGTCAGGAATGACAAACTCCACCTCTATGGGTCGATCGCCCAGACCGCGGGCCCACATAAATGTGGCTGGAATATTGAGATGGGCATGCGTCTCATCTATGCCGGAATAGGTTCCGCCCGCCCGATCACCATAGAGGGTGTAAGTTATCCTCACTGTACCGTCATGGCCTGATATGTCCCACTGATAGGGATTCGGCCTGGTAATCGGAAGAGGATTCCCGCGTCCGTCAGTGGCTTTCACATTATAGACATTTTTGGCGAACTCGTGAATCGCATATCTTCCCGGCGAGGATCTGCTCATGCGGGCCTCAAGGGTATCCCATCCAACATCCGGGAATGCCACGGATATTTCCGCTTCGTGATGTATCGCATTCTCAAATGAGATTCGATATTGAATTGCATCCTGTGCATTCGAAGATTGAACGAACAAAAACAAAATCGCTAAAGCTGCAAACCGCATCAGAAATCCTCTCCATTTCACGCCAAATGCACGCTCAGTTTCAAAACTGAAGATAATCATAGGGATTTGTTATTAAACTGTCAACAGTTTTTGGAAGGTTGAAGATTCTTTGCTGGTGTGCTTTTTTTTCGCCTCTCCCCTGTCGGGGTGAGGTAAGAATCACACAAATCCGCAACTCTTATATTCTATTCTTTGTTCCTGGGTAGAGCACCCCCCTTTGCTTCCTGCCTTTCTCCAAACGACCCGAGCCGGGGCTGTCCAAAAAGACACCAGTGTGTCATTACGAGGCTTCATCGTGAGCTCACCCGAACGGAACGCAGTGACGAAGTAATCCCCTACAATTGAGCACAAATGTGGGAGATTGCTTCTCCCGGCCAGCCGGGATCGCAATGACACTACACTTTTTGGACGGCCCCAAATGGCTCGGGTCGTTTATGGGATGACGGATTCAAGCTCATTTGAGGTAGGCGGCGCATCATCCCAGACCTTCCTCACAATTCCGTCTTCCATCAGAAACATGCGCGGAAGCTTTCTGTATAACCTTCCCAGTTCCTCACGCGGGGCATAGCCCAAACCAAATGTCGGAGCATACTTCCAGAAGAATTCTACTGACAAATCTCTGTCTCC
>JAUXJX010000159.1 GCA_030624545.1 Bacteroidota bacterium
ATTCTGCCGATCTCTTTTCCCTCTTTCTGGACAATTACAGTCGGTAGATTCGTTATTTTTTCTTCTTGTATGAGCTTCTTGGGTTGGTCGAATTTTCGGCTTATGCCAAAGTACGAGCAGTTCAAATTCGGATTGCCGCAGTTCGATATAGACTTCATGAATTTCGGTACCCAATCTTTGCAATGGGGGCACCAGGTGCCAAAGACAATCAAAATATTGACCGGTTCGGTGTATCTGGACAAAAACTCGACAGCCTCAGGGTTGGGCTCATACATACCGGCCAGACGCCTGTAGGTAGGTGTATGAGCCTGAATTTCATCCAGGGTGGCCTGACCGACTAGATGTTCCCGCGCAATTATTCTGACTTCCTTTCCAGCCAAATTCACATTGACATGAGATTTGGTTTGGGTATAATTGGCCAGAAATTGTAGCTGCGCGTTCTGGCTTGTCCGCGCAACGAATTCCTCATCCTCATATTTGAGTCGCTCTCCCTTAAGAGAATATATGATTCGCTCTTTGACGCTGACAACCAGGGTATCTTTGAATTCCGAGGACAAAACCATGAGCAACAGTCTATCATCACTAAGATAGAACCGCGCCTCTTTATCCACCTCGCCGTCGATTTCAATGCTTAGATGACTGACGAGATTCCACTTCTTGGTATTCTGCGCAAAAGCATCGCTCCAGCAGATAAGGGTGAGCAAAATGACCGAGGCTAAAGCACCAAAGATAATCGAATTGTATATGCAGCCTTGCTGAGATCTTCTAAGTGTCATCTCCAATACCCTCATGTTGTAACTAGAGCTACTCCATTCAAAACCTAGTTCGGCCTTACCAATTATATTCTTAATAAATAGTATAACGGTCAAGCTTTATTTTAGTTTGTGCTTAATTCTTTGCCGTGGAGTGCAACCCTGCCGAGGAATCTCTTTTTGCCTCTTCCCTTCCCCCTCTCCAAGTGGAGAGGCCCATCGGCCGGCTCAGGACAGGTGCATTGAGGGGGTGAGGTATAAACAAAAAGAGTATACATGGGGAAAATCAAAATCCGCCAAAACGGTGGCAATTTAAGGTGCGATTTGAACTCACTCCGGATGATGATGACCAAACCCCTTTTAGACCAGCTCTACTGCTTCAGCTCTTCCCTGATAGTCTCCATCTCTTGCTTCACCTGCAGCGCCACCGCACTTTCGCTTTCAAGAAGGAGATATTTTCCGAAACTCTGCAGGGCCTTTTCATTTTCTTTAAGACCGAAACGGTAGGTAATGGCTAGTTGCAGCCACGCATCCCCATAATCTGGCGCCGCTTCCGCGATGCGACTCAGCACTTCAACAGACTCCCCCGGTCTTCCGCTCTGCCTGAGGGCAACACCCAGTTCTATGAAGATTTCAGGAGCCCGAGGATTGAGCAGTGCGGCTTTTTGAAATCTCTCGGCCGCCTTTTCCGGCATGCCGTGCTCCAGATACATATGGCCCAGATGCCTCAGCGTGTTGTAATCCTCCGGATTTTCCCTTAATTGGGCTTCCAATTTGTCTATTTCGTCATGAAGCTCAGTGGGGTCATTCGACGTTGCAGCCGCTTGCTGTTGCTTTGGTGCGTCGTCGCGGGAATGAACGTGATCAGGTCCTTTCTCGAATGCGGGTATGAACCGGTAGATAGCAAAACCGACAAATATCGTGACCAAGCAAAGTAAAACGAGTTCTTGCTGTGTAATTTTTGAGCGTGCCTTCTTGCGATCTGCCATTTCTTATCGCTCCCTGCTGCGTCGATGGGATGCCACCGAATCGAAGATTTATGGTGTGGTAGCATCCTCTTTCTGAATAACCGCTTCGAGCTTCTCGAGGCGGGTGCTGATCTGCCGGAGATATTCGATTATGATGGCATGTGTATACACTGCATCGATACCGACCGGCGATTCCGGGGAACCGATCCGCGCGATCAACTCACCGTAGTCGGACTTTGGCTTGCTTAACGGATCGCTTGAACTCATGTTGCTCTCCTCTAAATTTGCTTCATTACCTGTCAATTTTTCATATGATAAATATAATCCCATTTTACTCAGTGACAAATTTTTGTTCATTGAGGTTTGATACCAAGCGAGTGAAAAGTGAGATTGCCCCCACACATTTGATCTTGGAGGGCCGGCAGAGAATCACTCCAGCGTTTTTGCCATGATCTCCTTGAGCACTTTCGCGGCCGCCATGGTCGTGATGCCCAGCGGATCCCTGCCCGGATTGCACTCGACAACATCGGCACCGACAATGTGAGCAGACAAACTCTGAATCACCTCCAACACCTGTCGCACAGATGCGCCTCCCGGCTCATGATGGGAGACGCCGGGAGCAAAAGCCGGATCGAGCACGTCCATGTCGAATGATACGTAGAGTGCCGTCTGCGTAGGAAAATCTATTTCGCTCCTCCATTCCCTCATTTCGATGGTTTCAACACCAAATCGAGCCGCCTGCTCTCGTTGATGTCCGTTACTTGTGCGAATTCCAATCTGTACGAGCCGCCCGGCCAACTTTTCCTCCATAATTCGAGCAAAAGGACATGCGTGGGAATACCGGTTTCCCTGGAACTCATCATACAGATCGGGATGGGCATCAAATTGAAGAATGGTTAGGTTGGGGTGTTTCTTGCTGAATGCCTTGATGATTGGATAAGTGATGGAATGATCGCCGCCAAGGGAAATTGGTTTATGGCCGTGACCCAAGAGATCGGAAATCGATTCCTCAATTTTGGCTTGGTAGTCATCTCCGGGAGAGAAGGATATATCTCCAATGTCAATAATCACAGATGACTCACCCAGATTCACTCCGGACTCACTCCAAAGATTAGAGGAATCTGAATGCAGTGCCTTTCTGATCAGCGGAGGCGCCTTGGCGGCGCCTTTCATGAAGGATGAATTCTCATCATATGGAAAACCAATTAACGCTAGTCTTGAAGTGTTTGCTTTCTCTGGAATGGCGCCAATTCTCCTCGTTTGGCTTTGTCATTATTTAACCACAGAGAGCACTGAGACTGCAAAGTCGATCTTTTCGAAATGTAACTTGTCAAATCTCTGTGCCCTCTGTGGCCACTATTTCACTTTGAATGTCCCACCAGTATGTCCTCGAAAGTTAGATTCCCAATGGGGTATTTTCTCCAGTCCTGGTAATCGAAATGCCACCATTCGAACTTATACACCTCGAATCCTTCAGCCTCCACTGCATCACGCAGAAGTTCGCGCAGCCAGCGCTGCTCCGACGTGCCGCCCGGATAATCCGGATATGAGCGTTCGGAGAATTCATCATATCCGCCCACCATCTGCACCGCCTCTCCGGTGTTCAGTTCATAGAGCGTTACATCCGCGGCACAACCCCTGTTATGGCGGGATCCTTCGGATGGAGGCGCCACAAATATCTTGTACTCCTCCGGGGTCGCATCCCAGAACATCTTGGTCACGTACCATGGCCGGTAGGCATCGTGGATTAGCAATCCATAGCCCTTGTCCTTCAGATTTTGATGGGCTCGAACCAAAGCCTCGGCCGCCGGCCTTTGCATTAAGGCTTTGGCCTGATCATAAAATACCGTGCTCATGAAGTTATTGGTTGAGCTGTATCGAATATCAAATTTGATGGTTGCATCCAGGGCAGACAAATCAACCAGATCCGGTTCCAGAAACTCGCCATCTTCCTCGGGTGGCTGCGCAGCAAGGGCAATTTTCCGCAGTTCGTCCCCAGGACTGAGCGGCTCAATCTTGAATGTTGCGCCCTCGTCCGCTCCGACTGCCCTGCGTTTGAAGACCACACTGGCCGCCTCTACTTCAGTCGCCCTCCCTGCGGCATCGCGTGTGAAGATCAGCTTCTCTCCGTGATACAAGCCGAAATTGGGAAAAGCAAACACATCCTGTGAAATCTCTTCGAGGGGGTAATAGAAGAACCATTCAATCAGGGCAAAGAGCTTTCCTCGCTTCTCCAAGATGAAAAGAATATTGTGATCCCAGCCGTATTCGCCGATCAAGCCTTTCCATCGGGCCGGAATTGGTTCAGGTTTGCGGGACGGCTCGCGGGTCAGCGTTTCGCCGTTAACGAGGATTCGATCATTGTCCAGAGGCAGAAATCTTCTGCCATAGGTCTGCCTGCCGTCGGTAATCAACGTATCGCCAATTGACTTTACCTTTGTCCTGATGCTGCCATAATAGGCATGAAGCTCGCCATTTCTCTCCACGAGCTCAATTGTCCTTCTTTGATCGCTGAATCTTCCCTCTAATTGCCTGGCCACATCTTCCGGAACATCACCGGTTTTGTGATATCGTGGTAACGGTTCGCCGACTCGCTTCGCCGTCATAAGCCTAAAGGCATAATTATTAATCCGGCCGGCAACTGAATTAACTGCATCCAGGGTAATGATGGTGACAACCCCCAGCTTCTCGTCCGGAAGCGCTGCGATCTGGGTAGCATATCCGTACATCACACCGCCGTGACCGATCTGGCGCTTTCCATCCAATTGGCCGACATAAAAACCAAGTCCAAAGCCGGATTGTTGTCCTTCCTCGGCATATTGGATTTCCCACATTTTCTCCAGCGTTTCCGGCTGAAGGATCTGACCGCCGGGAGCAGTCCCGCCGTTGAACAACATCTTCATGAATTCGGCTAGATCCTTCGCCGTGGAATACATCCCTGCCGCCGGAACCATGCCCAGCTCGAAAGTCGGCGCCTCGAAGAGACGGCCGTCGTAGCCCCACATATAGCCGATCGCCAGGTGCTCAATGATCTCCGGCTTAGGTACGTAGGAGCTTCGGGACATGCCGATGGGGTCTAAAATGTTGGTCTGCATATGTTGATCGAAGGACTGCCCTTCGACTTTCTCAACTGCATAACCGGCAACAGAGATGGCCGCGTTCGAGTATTTGGTCCGTGATTCCGGCTCGTAAACGATATCTGTACTATTCAAGCTTTCCACCAATTGGGCAACGGTGGGTTCCGTAGGATCAAAGTAATGCCCCACCGGGGGTTCCCGGACAATGCCGGAGCGATGACTCATAATCTGTCGGAGGGTTATCTCTCGATCAAAAGAATTGCGCGGTTGAAATTCGGGCAGATAATCGGTGATGGGCGCGTCAATGTCCACATCCCCGCGTTCAACAAGCTGCATGACAGCCATATCGGTGAAGAGCTTTGATAGCGAAGCGATGCGATGGACAGTTCCCGCTGTGGCTGGAATTCCTTCGTCCGGATCGGCCATTCCGAACCCCTGGGCCCAGACTATTTCTTGATCGTCCACCAGTGCAATTGAAATGGCCGGCAAATCCTTGTCTTCCATCTCATACGCAATGGCCTCCTCTAGCTTTTCGACAACATGGGAATAGTCTTGCCGTGGTTGAATGTTTTCCTGCATTCCCTGGCAGGAGAGAAGAAGCAGAGAAAATACTAGGATTGGCGTGTAGCGCCGTCGAATATATTTGTTCCTCATATGCTGATCCTCAGTTTAGGTCATGGATTAGACCTTGCAGGTCTTGAAGACCTGCAAGG
>JAUXJX010000002.1 GCA_030624545.1 Bacteroidota bacterium
CCTTCGCTTCGTCAACGGGATTTAGGTCTTCACGCTGAATATTCTCAATCAAGGCCAATTCCAGCAGCTCTTCATCCCTTTCAATCTTGAGTACATAGGCCGGGATCCTACCAAATCCCAACACTCGCACGGCCCTAAGGCGGCGCTCGCCGGAGATCAACTGATAATTGCCACCGTAATGACGAACGGTAATCGGTTGAATGATGCCTTTTTCGGCTATAGACTGTTTCAGTTCATCCAGCAGTTCGGGGTCGAATTCCTCGCGGGGTTGGAAGGGGTTGCTGGAGATCTCGGTCACGCGGATCTCGGAAAACTTATCGGTACGATATTCGTCAGATTCCGAGAAATCCGGAATCAGGGCGGATAACCCTTTACCGAGGCGCTGCTTATTGACCATCGGTAAGAACCTCCTCGGCGAGTCGGATGTAGTTCTCTGAACCGCTGCAGACCGCATCGTATAGGATGATCGGTTTGCCGTGACTGGGTGCTTCGCTGAGACGAACATTTCGATGAACAACTGTCTTGAATACTTTTTCATCAAAATAATTTCGCACCTCTTCAGCCACTTGCCGGGAAAGATTCAACCGGCTGTCATACATGGTGAGCAGCACCCCTTCGATTTCCAATTTGGGATTGAGGTGTTTTTGCACCAACCGGATTGTGTTCAGCAATTGACTCAGGCCTTCCAGGGCATAGTATTCACATTGTATGGGAATCAGAACAGAGTCTGCGGCCGTTAGACTGTTAATTGTGAGAAGCCCCAAAGAAGGGGGACAATCGATAAAGGCATACTGATAATATTTCGTAATTTTGCTGATCGACTCGCGCAATATTCTCTCCCGCGCAATCGTACTCACCAGTTCGACCTCCGCGCCGACAAGGCGAATATTGGACGGCAGAATGTCCAGATATTCAATCTGGCTTGGTATGATGGCTTCGTTGATGTCCAATTCATCCACCATCACATCGTAAGTATTTTTTTCGAGACCCTTGTTGTCGATGCCCAGACCGCTCGTCGCGTTGGCCTGCGGATCGATGTCTATCAATAGCGTATCAACCTCGGCCACGGCAATGCAGCTTGCTAAATTGACTGCCGTCGTCGTTTTTCCCACCCCACCTTTTTGGTTTGCCACTGCTATTATTTTTGCCATATATTGCCCCAAAAACGAAACTGCCAAGACTAACTAATATATGCGCCAACCTCTTGAAAAGCAAGCCAAAACAAGGCAGCGTTTGTCAACGTTTTTTTTGAATTGATCTTTAATTTGAGGCTATGCGATCCGGGTGGAAATATTCGGATTTGATCCGGAATATTCCGAAAACATCAACACGAAGAAGGGGTCAGAAAACCGAGTAAGGTATGTTGTCTGCCAAAGGCAATCCGGAATGACTTTTATGGAGTTGGTGTAGAACCAAGGGCTGCAATCAATCTACTTCCACTAAGGTAATGCCCCCATTCACCGTTTTGAGAATGATATATCCGCCTCCCCCATTTATCCGGCCTTTCAGGCTCCGTCTGCTCAACTTTCCTTTCACTTCGAGGGCCAGATCGGTTTGAATGCTGCCGTTGACTGTGCCCGCCTCCAGGTTGGCTCGCAGGGAAGAAGGCACAGCCAGGCGAATTCCGCCATTCACCGTTTTGAAACTCATTTCATCGAACCGGGATACTTCTTCCAGCACGACTGAAATGCTTCCATTAACCGTCCTGCACGTAACCGTTCCGCTGCTGCCGGTAATATCGATATTGCCATTGGTCGTCTTGGAATTGATTTGCCCGGTGATGTCATCAATGTCGATGCGTCCGTTAACAGTCTTAATCTCCAGGTCCGCTTCCTCAGGAACTCTCAATGTGAAGTTTACTGTAAGATTTGGATTCCCTCCCCCGAAGAGCCAGGAAAACAAGGAGGAAAAAAATCCTTCTCCGCCTCTGCTGCGCGGATGACTGACTTCGATATCAAGGAAGTCTCGGCCGCGGTTGATATCCAACTCGACTTCTTCGAGAAATTCCTCGGCACGACGACGGCTGGCATGTTTTACGGAAATTTGGGCGCTTAACTCAACGGATTCCTTGTCCCACGAAGAAATCTTGATGCGGCCATTCACATTTTCCAGTGAGATCTCGCCGCCCAGCACGAGAGGAAATGTTTCCTTTACCTGTTTTCTCGCTGTGGCAGCGGTGGCGGCGCTGGCCAGCAGTAAGAGGATGAGTATGGCCCAAATGGCGCGAAAATATATGGTTTGTTTATTGTTTCTCACTGCCCACTCCTCAGTTTCAAGATTTCAGAGATCAAAATACTTCGAAAATATAACTTCGAACAAACTGGCCATCCAGAAATACGCTCACCGACCACTCTCCCAACTTTGCATTGGCTGTTGTTTCAAGGAAAAACCAAGTAATAAACCTGTCCTCCTCGGTGGAAAGATCCAGCCTTTCTTCAAGCTGCTGAACGCCTTCCGGATCATCCCAGAATATTTCAATGATGTGCTCCCCTTCGATATTTGCCCAGTGCAGCCAAAGATACACGCGACTGTCTGCTGGAAAATTATCTACAATTCCAACCGGATTTTGCCCGGGACTAATATCCGCACAAAGGACTCCCTCTAGCAAGTATGGCAAGTCTTCCGGATCTAAACCTCCGCTCCCGCCTCCTTTCGTCTGATCGCAGGCTAATGCCGTGAACATCTGCGCCAGCAAAAAGCAGAAAAAAAGAAGAGGTCGAATTTTTTGTCTATAAGCAAAATTATGCATCAGATCTTACTGTAAGCTTATTCTTTTGGTACATATTTTACGTAAAATTCGACGGATCGTTCTTTCAATATTTCATCTAATGTGATGTTCCAGATTGCCCGATTCTTGTCACCTCGGAGCGATGCGTTTGAATCCACTATCATTCCGGGAACAATCCATTGAAATCGAAAGCGAATCTCTGACAATACCTTGCGAGAGAAGAGGGAACGCAATCCGGACTTCAATAGTAATTTGCCGCGATCCAACTTAGATTCATCGAGGTAAATGAACCGCCTGAGCGTGATACCTTCTTCATTCTTGCTATTCTCAAAGCGCTCATCCTCAAAACGCGTGGCAGAATTAAGCGCGTCCAGGCCTTCAAACATGAAATTCATATAGACATTAACAAAGTCATCTTTTTGACGGATTTCATGGTAAGCATTGCTCAAGCCTTCCGCAGCAAAGTTGCGCTTGATGTTTTCCTCCACACCGAAAATATCCGTCGGAAAATAGAGATTTTCAAACTTCATGTCTTGCTCTGACTGATAGCGGATCACCAACTCGCCCGAACCGTCCTCATTCATGAAAATCAGCTCGTCGTACTTGAGACAGCCAATTTGAAACAGAGCGAGAATTGCTATGCCGAATTTCAAATTCCGGTTTATGGAGAATCTAGAAGAGATACGAATCATCTACTGCCATTTGGATTGAATGAAAATGTCGCCAATCTCTGAAATAAATGAACACGTGCTTCTATTCGAGCCATTGCCTGTATAATTCAAGATATGTCCGGCACCGGACTTCTCCACGGGCCAATTATAGGAACACCGGATCACGCCAATACCTGTCTCGGCGCTAATCCGTGAAGGCGGCCGGCTTGAAAGAAGGAGATATATATTCCCTGATTCCGACAAAGCCTCTATCTGGGAATCAGGCTGTAAATTGCAATTGAAGAAAAGGTCGCCCGTATCGGTCTCAATTTCGCCGGATTTGATCTCATTATTGACCAAATAAATATCCGCTTCACGAGAACGGGCAATTAGACGCAGCACATTGGAATCTTGAAAATTGATTTCCCCCTTGTCAATGGAAAAATTGACATATGAACCTCCCCCACTGGGTCCCTGCACATTCGACACGTTTATGACCGCTTCGCCCAATTTCAACTCAAGCTTGTCGGTAACAATATCGCTGACGAACAGCATCCCCTTCTTTTGATTGATCGTGACGTCACCTTCAATTCCGCTCAGTCTCGTTTCTCCGTCCGGCTTGTCAAGCTTCAGGCGAATCGCCTCGGGGATTGAAATGTCGAAATCCACTCGTGTTGATGGCGTTTTTTTCAGGCCGGCAGACCTAAGCAGTCCCGAAAAAGGATTCGACTCTCCCCTGCCCAATTCATGAATCAATATTCCATCGTCTCGCGTGTCAAATTCGATCTCGAGGTCGTGCAATTTGGCCTCGGCCTTCTTTCGGTTGCCGGCTCGGGCCCACTTTTTCATGCGCACTGAGATGCCCGGCCGGTCCCATGTATTGATGTGAAGATTCCCATTCCCCACCTTCAACTGCAACAGCGAGTTTGGCTGGATGTCAAAATATTGCGTATCCGATTCGACAACCTCATAATCAGAGGCCGAGACCGCAGTGCATGTAAACAATAGAAGGAGGACGGCGGGAATCCATACGGCCCAACAAAACGGGGCAGATTTGCGCCTATCTACCCTGTCCGATTCTGAATGAGTCTGGCCGCGTTTCAGGGTTTCTGATCTTGGCTTATTCGAATACTTACCCGACATCTTGTGAAGAAATAGGATGAAAAACCGGAAGCGAGCAATCGGCCTGAAAGACTTATTGGCAGAAAGCACCTATTCAATCTCGCATGCGAATATCCAGTGTGCCAAGTCCAGGCGAGATCGCAAGCTCCAACTTATGAGAGGAGTCCTCATAATTGTCCGAATAATAATACTTACCTCTGTTGTAAAACTCTGTGGGGATATCTAATGAGGAGAAGAAAAGAAATTTGGATACCGAAAACCGAACAGCTTCATCCTCAGGCAAATAGATTCGCGTTTCACCGATATTCAGGCTGATATCCACTTCCCGATCCATTTTCACAGCACGATCGGCAGACAGATCAACTGAAATGGAGCCTATCGTTCCATTTATTCTTGCATACTCGAAATTGGCATTACCCAATTTCTCAATCCTGAGTTCGCCGAACTTGGCATCGATATCCAATTCCTTCAATTTGTCTCGATTCGGACTGGAAAACATCAGCCTGGTCCCCCCTGCAAGAATGCGAAGATTAAGCTCGCTAAGATAAAGCCCGCCCAGCTCGACATCGCACTCGCCGGCCTTGATCTTACAATTCATATCGATTTGCACGTCAGTGGGCAGCTCCAAAGTCACGCGGGGCGAGTAGCCATCTTCGTCGTCATCGTCCTTGAACCAGTCGTCTATGTCAAAGTATACCTTGAGATAATTCTCATCCTCGTCAAAATCCACGCTGAGATCATGGCGGCGCTCATCAAAGCGAAACTCAAGTGAAACGTCTCTGTCATCCCGCCCGGGTCGTATCTCTATTTGGCCCGCATCGATCTCCAGGCGAAGTCTGAGGGGCTTTTTGGTTGAGGCTGTGAAATTATAATTCTTGCGAACCAGCTTGCCGGCTAGGGCGGACACCGGCACAAACACCAGCAAAATGCCGATCCCTAATTTTGTCATTACTCTAATCTTGTTCATTATTTTTTGCTTCCCATTTTTCATTATTCCAAGTCGAAAGTACTCCTTCTGGCCCTCGTCAAATCCCAATCGTCCACCCTGAGCGGAGTCGAAGGGAGCGGAGTCGAAGGGCTAGAAGGGCCTGGAAATTCGAAATGTCACACGGACGGCGTCCTTGGAACGGTCCGTTCGTTTCGCAATGTTTAGCCGAAAGGAACCGTTTGATGTGGCAAATGCGATTCCAATGTCTGAATGGAAGTCTCTGCTGGCCAGTTCGTCGAAATCCTTTTCGGCTTTAAACCAGGCCAGACCGGCATCCGCAAACAGAATCAAATTGAGTTCGTTGACTATAGGCAGATCAAGAGCCCAATCGAGGCGATCCCAGTCGATCTGGTATTCCAGATTTGCCAGTATCATTCGATCGCCGGTGAATTCTTTGTATTTAAAGGCCCGAAGCGTGCTGATTCCGCCAAGATCAAAATGCTTTTGGACGGGCACAATGCCCACTGTTTCACCCACTCTTAAGCGGAAGTTGAGATTTTCTCCCCTGGATATGGGTTGGTAGCGTCTCAACTCAAGAATATAGCGCTCGAAATTTGTATCTCCTTCGAATTTATCCGTGAAGTATTCTCCGGACATCGCCAGTAACCAACCCTGCCTGGAGTAGCTTCTGCTGCCCCGGGTATCAATCTGGAACTTACCGTAAAGGCCCTTGAGAGTCAACTCGTCAATGGCAGGATTAATCCGGAATTTCTTGCTGCCGCCAAATAACGACCAGTTGGTTTGGTTCTCCAACATTCTGTGCTTTTCTTCAAGATAGCCGATTTTCAATTTGGCCTTCCGGGTAAAATGTTGCGAAATATAACCGCCGGCGCCTTCGCGTCTGTAATAATCGAGAAAATCCTCACGAATCAGGATCGCGCCAAGTGTATTCTCCCAGGTAGGTATAACCCAGCCATCTTCTGAATAAGTGGCATCATAGAATTCGCCGCCAATGGCAAACTGCCCGCCGATAGGAAAGAAACTTCGCTCCACCACGGCATGATACTGAAATTGCCCGCTTTTCAGCCCCACGCCGGCTCCGCCGTATATTTGCATTGCCCCGCGTCTTCGGTGAACTTCACGCAGCTTTTTAACGCCGAAAAAAATGCCGTCTACGCGATTATATTTAAAGGTAAAAGAATCGTCATTGAAGTCATCACAACAACTCCAAAAGATATCATCGTCCCAGGAGGCGCGTCTATCAGAGGATGGAAGCGAAGAGAACCAATCATCCCAAGTCAGGTATTTATTCTTGTCGCCCGCATAAACAAGCGCAGGCAAGCTAAGCAGGAGGACCAGAATCCCCCAGGTGCGAGTCTTCATATTCGGCAAATTTGGTTCTTGTCTCATCATGAAGTCTCCGAGAGTGGAATTATTTGCTTCAGTTCCAGATGGACATACGGCTCGAAATTATCAAGGTTGCGGTTTTTGAGATAAACTTGTCCTTCAAATTGGTGCATTTGGCGCCCGAGCAAGAGTCAGCAACGCACTTATATCATCGGGTATGGAACTGGAAAATGAAAGCCTTTCACCGGTTGCCGGATGAACAAATCCGAGGGTCTGGGCGTGGAGAGCATGTCGGGGCAGGCATTCCAGGTACCGGGACGCCAGGAGCTTCTCTTTGTTCGGCAAAATGCTAAGGTGGCGATTTCTGCCGCCATAGACATAGTCTGAAAAAACGGGGTGGCCCAGGTGTGCCATGTGGACACGAATCTGGTGTGTTCTCCCTGTTTCGAGTTTGAGCTCCGCAAAGCTAAGCAAAGGGAATTCCTCAAGGACCTTGTAAGTGGTGATGGCAATCTTGCCTTCGCTTAGAACAGACATCTTTTTGCGATTGCCCTGACTCCTGCCATAAGAGGTCTCAATTCTCCCTTGTTTCCTGGCGAAGGCGCCCCATAAGATTGCCAAATAGGTCCGGTCAATGGTTCGATTGGAGAACTGCTCTGAAAGCTGCCGATGCGTCTCGTCAGCCTTTGCGACCACGAGAAGGCCTGAAGTATCCTTGTCCAACCTATGAACGATACCCGGACGTAGCTCTCCATTTATGCCGGAGAGATCCCGGCAATGATAGAGCAGTGCATTTACCAGTGTGCCTCCGGTATGGCCGAATGCGGGGTGCACAACCATACCTGCGGACTTGTTGACTACCAGTAAATAATCATCCTCATAGATGATGTCGAGGGCAATCTCCTCGGCTATTATCTCAGTTTTTTGGGGTTCAGGAATGGTGATTTCTATCTGATCACCGGGAGCTACTATGTGGCTGGGTTTAATACTGCTACCGTTGACCAGTATCAAATCTTCATCGATAAGCTGCTGGATGCGCGTGCGGGAAATGTGTTCCAATCGGGAGGCCAGAAATTTGTCGATTCGTTCTGGTGGGCTATCTTCGGGAATGACGAGTTCAATTCTACGAGCACCCATATGTTATTAGGAAGAATCAGGCTGACTCGCTTCTTCTACTTCCCGGTGTTTTTTGGGCTCAAACAGAATGATGCCCATTAAAATGATCATTCCTACCGAGACGGCGGAGTCGGCGACATTAAAAACCGGCCAGCGCAATTGACCGATACCTACATCGATGAAATCCACCACCGCGCCAAAGCGGATGCGGTCCATGAGATTGCCGATGGCGCCGCCCAGAATGAGGGCAAGGGCGAACTTGACATATTTCTTGTCTCCGCGAGTGCGGAGTAGATAGAAAAAGATGACCAAACTTGCCACAATGGAAAAGACCGTAAACAGGTTTTTGTTGCCAATATCGATGCCAAAGGCCATGCCGGGATTTTCAATGTAGGTATAGCGCAAAAAATCGCCCAAGACTTCCTCGGACTGACTTAATCGCATATTGTTTTTTGTGATGTACTTGCTAATTTGGTCTAGCGCCAATACTCCAAATGTGACCAAGAAATACTTTGACTTGGAAACAACCAGCAAGAAGAGATAACCCAGGCGATGAAACAATTTACTATTCATGAGGGGATTCAGAATAAGCAAGTTAAGTGGATATTCAGGCGCTGGTTGTTTCTTCTTTGGATTTGCAGTCAATGCACAAGCGGGCATGGGGGACCGCTTCCAACCTGGGTTCGGAGATCGGTTCTCCGCACTCCAGGCATTCACCATAGCTGCCGTCTTCAATGCGCTCGAGGGCCTCGTCAATGTGATAAATTAGCCGCCCCTCCCGATAAGCCATCATAAAGGCCTTTTCTCTCTCCTGGGCGTCCGTCCCCTGGTCCGCCATATGAAACGAGTAAGATGAATTGTCGCCGCTGGCCTCCTTCATCGTTTCACGAAAAGAATTCTCCTTGATGTAGACCAATTGTTCCACTAACTCTTTTCGCTTTTCCAGCAACAATTCTCTGAATTGATCTAACTTATCACTATCCATTTGTTTCGCTCCTCAAGAATCACATGGCCCCTTGGGTTTTCTTTCTCGCGATTGAAATCTTGACAGCCGATCCGTCAATCGACCATTCCTTTGAGAACTCAAGGGAGTTGAATTCGAGATTCAGGTCTGCTGCCAGGGTTTCATTTTTTATATACTCTGACCAGTCTGTCAAAGCTGTCTTAAATTCATCGGGGCCGCCAACGGCAATTGCGATTCTATCAACCACCTCAAATCCGGCTTCTTTGCGCATCTTTTGTACTCGGTTGACAAACTCGCGGGCCAATCCTTCTCGCTTCAATTTTTCACCTAACTCCAAATCCAACCCAACGACAAGCCCATCTCCCCGTTGCACAATCATGTTCGGGGGGCTATCTGTGAATATTGCCACGTCTTCTGGTATAATATGGGCTACACCATCGCCAAGTGCCAATTCAAATTGACCCTTGTCTTGAAGCTCTGAAATCTCCTTCGGCCTCATACTCTCTATTATCTCGGCTACTTTTTTCACATCATTGCCAAACCGCGGACCGAGGGTCTTATAATTCGCCTTTGCCCTTAACACGGCGAGACTGTCAGGATCATCAAGAAGTTCGAGTGACTTGATGTTAATCTCTTCCAGGATCAGATCCTGCATCTTTTCAAGCGCGTCCCGCTGTCTTGCAGTTTTCGCTGCCAAAACAATTATTTTCAACGGCTGTCTTACCTTAATACTCGCCTCACCCCGCAGAGCCCGAGCTGCACTCACGATGTCCCGCGTTACCTTCATGCGGGAAAGAAGCTCCTCGTCGACAGCCTTATATTCCGATTCCGTCTCGTCCGGAAAGAACGCCAAGTGCACACTTTCGTACGGCTCTCTGTTGATTTTGTTTAGATTTATGTATAGCGCTTCGGCAACAAAAGGTGTATACGGCGCGATCAGCTTCGAAAGGGTGAGCAACACCTCGTAAAGAGTCTGATAGGCGGAGAGCTTATCCTCACCCATTTCGTTCTTCCAGAAGCGGCGGCGTGAACGGCGCACATACCAGTTGGAAAGATCTTCCGTAGTAAATTCACTAATGGCGCGGGCCGCTCTCGTCAAATCAAAACGCTTCAAATGTTGATTAACTTGCTGCACCATCCGGTTCCGCGCGGAAAGAATCCAACAATCGATCTCCGGGCGCTTTTCAACCGGAATGGGATTTTCCTCATAAGTGAAGCCATCGATATTGGCATACATGACAAAGAATGAGTAGGTATTCATCACCGTGCCGAAGAACTTGCGCTGGACTTCCAGTATCCCTTCCGCATCGAATCTCGTCGGAGACCAAGGGGGGCTCACGGTGAGCAGGTACCAGCGCAGTGGGTCGGCGCCAAATCGATCGATAATTTCAAAGGGATCGACGCTATTTCCGCGCGATTTACTCATCTTCAAACCCTCAAGATCGAGAATAAGCTCGAGGGAAAGACAGGCCTTGTACGCCGGCTGATCGAACAACAACGTCGAAATCGCCAAAAGCGAATAGAACCAGCCGCGGGTCTGAACGATACCTTCCGAGATGAAATCTGCCGGAAAAATAACCTTGAATTTGTCCTGATTTTCAAAGGGGTAATGCCACTGTGCATAAGGCATAGCGCCGGAGTCAAACCACACGTCGATTACTTCAGGTACTCGCCGCATCTTGGCCTGGCATTTCTGGCAGGTGATTTCCACTTCATCAATGTAGGGCTTGTGAAGATCTGCAATCTCCTGCCGGCCGGACTTTTGCAATAACTCGTCGATACTGCCGATCATATCCTGATGATCGCATTCCGTACATTTCCAGATATTCAGCGGCGTGCCCCAAAAGCGATCGCGCGACAGCGACCAATCAACATTGTTCCTCAACCATTCGCCAAACCGCTTCTCACCGACTTCCTTGGGGATCCACCAAATCTTGTCATTATTAGCGAGCAAATTGTCTCTTACTTTTGTGGTCTGAACATACCAGGATCGCTTGGCATAATAGAGCAATGGTGAATCGCAGCGCCAGCAATGCGGGTAGTTGTGCTTGTAGGTCTCGACACGATATAGCAGACTGCGCTGCTTCAGATTCTCAATGATTTGCGGGTCAGCATCCTTGACGAATTGATGCTTAAAATCCGTGATCTCTTCCGTGAATCGGCCGCTTTTATCGACCGGCTGCAGCACCGGTAGATCATGTTTTTGCCCGACCTTGTAGTCGTCCTCGCCAAAAGCAGGGGCGATATGAACAATGCCCGTTCCGTCATCGGTGGTGACAAAATCTGCCGTAATCACATACCAGGTTTTCTTGTCCGGCTCCAGGAAATCGAACAAGGGCTCATATTCCATGCCTTCCAGCTCGCTGCCTAAGAATTCGTCTATTTTTGTATACTCGCCGTCGATAAGAGGCAGCCGCGGCTCGACCAGAATGAGTTTCTCGCCTTGATGTTCGATTTTCACATAAGTCACATAGGGATGAACCGCCAGGGCCGTGTTTGAAATCAGCGTCCAGGGTGTAGTGGTCCAGACCAGGAAGTAGGTGTTCTCTTCGCCTTTCACCTTCATCTTCACGTAAATAGAGGGATCCGCCACTTCCTGGTAGCCCAGTGACACCTCATGGCTGGAGAGCGCGGTTTCGCAGCGCGGGCAATAGGGGACGATCTTATCGCCCTCGTAGAGAAGGCCTTTCTTCCATAACTCTTTCAGAATCCACCAGACGGTTTCCATATATTCTTTGGTATAAGTGATGTATGGATCGTCCAGGTCCACCCAGAAGGCGATGCGGCGCGTCAGTTCGTCCCATTCAACCTTATAGCGAAATACATTCTCTTTGCATTTCTCGTTGAATTTGTCCACGCCGTATTCGAGGATCTGCTCTTTGCCGTCAATACCAAGCTCTTTCTCCACCTCAATTTCGACGGGGAGGCCATGTGTGTCCCAACCAGCCTTGCGCTCAACCCGGTAGCCCTGCATGGTGCGCAGTCTGCAGGCAAAGTCTTTCGCCGTGCGGGAAATGACGTGGTGAATTCCGGGTAGCCCGTTTGCCGTGGGAGGTCCCTCGTAGAAAACAAACTGCTTCTTTGGGTCGCGAGCATTTACACTCTTATGGAAGATGTCATTCTTCTCCCAGAAGGAGAGAATCTCCTTCTCAAGTTCCGGTATCTGATGCGGCGAAGGTAACTCTTTGAACACAGACATTTTCCCAGAAATTAACTCAGTACCCTAATCTAAAGGAAGTAAATATATCATAATCGGCAAGGAAAAGCAATTGAAATGGAGGGAGTGTGAGGCAACAAAATGAAGATTTGAGACAAGAAAATCAATAAATGCGGAAATTCAATCATAAAAAATGAAACGGTCTCATTTTCTCCGATTTAGAAATTTGCTCGGTTTCCATTCGGGTTCATTTCTGATGTTCTGAAAAGACCATAAAGCATACGAAGGAAAGATTGTTGGTCTAGGATGTGATAGTCACTACAAATTAAAATATGTGTCTAATGCAATAGGGGCTAAAGACCGCTGAGGGGTGTGTCCTAATCCAATCCCTCGCCATAAATGGCGGGACTAATGACATGTTTTTAAAGAGCTTAATAGCCACGGACTCTATGTTCAATAAACCCAGTCGGGGTTTTAATCCCTTTTTTCATCTTATTCAAATATCGTAAGTCCAAGTAACTTTCTTCGATTTCGACCGCGCGCGGCCGCCAAAGCCACACCAAACCTTAGCCCCCGGTCGCTGATGATAATCTCATCCATTCCAAACCAGCGTAAAATCTCTTCAGCGATCACAGCCCCGCCGAGAATCACATCTTCCCGCCCTGGATCAATGCCCGGCAAGCCCAGTCTGTCCTCAGCTTCCAGCTTTGCCAATCTGTGCAGAATTGCCTCAACCTGAGCCGCGGTCAGTTTGGAGCCATCAATCACATCCCGTTTATATTTCTCCACTTGAAATTGCACAGCTGCAAGAGTAGTAAAAGTCCCCGCTGTTCCAATCATATGGTCAATTCCGCTCGGCAGCCTTTGCTTTATGTCATCCAAAAAACATCGGAAATGCGCGCCCGCTTCCTCCACTGTTTCCGCTGTAACAGCATCCTGGAGCCCAAACTTCTCCGTCAGCTTGGCGGAGCCGATGGGCAGGCTGATGGCCTCCTCAAACTTACCGTCTTCGCCCCAAATGAATTCCGTGCTGCCGCCGCCAATGTCCACCACCAAGTTTTGGCCTTTGAGATGTGTCTTGTTGGAAAGGGCGCCGAGATAGGCATAGCGGGCTTCTTCTACTCCTGAAATTAAGTTAACCTTCAGTCCGGCTCTCTGCAGAATTCTATTGCAAAGCTCCTGGCCGTTCTCCGCTTCCCGCAAGGCAGCGGTTCCGACAATCTTGATCCATTCCACGTCATACTCAATTGCGATGGTGGCATATTCATCGACAAAATCGAGTGCTTTCTGTGCATTCGCATCTTTGATTTTGCCGGTTTTTCTTAGCCCTTCACCTAACCGCGCAAATCGCTGCTCTTGCCGCACTTCTTTTAACTCGCCCGTCTCGTCCATTCGTGCGACGAGAAGCAGAACAGTATTGGTGCCAATATCGATGCAGGCATAGTGCGGCATGGTTAGGCTCTTCCCACCACTTTTTGGCAGAAGAAACTCATCCACTCGCCCCGCGCCTTTTGCTCCACAATTACCAGGCCATTTTGCGACAAGATCGATCCTATTTTGTCCTCCTCTTCAACCAGAAATCCTGATAGAATCAAATAGCTGTCCCCGAAGGAAAGGGCTGTCACCAGGTCGGGAATCAATGGAATCAATTCGTTGGTCAGTATATTCGCCAGAATCAAATCGAACCCCAAGAACCGCGACCTAAAAGCCGGCTTGTCACCAACGTAAAATTGAATCGCCTTTTCAACTTCATTCAAATCCGCATTCTGCACCGCAGTTTCGATTGCTACCGGGTCATTATCAAAAGCCACAATTTGAGAAGCGCCAAGCCTGGCAGCGGCAATTGCCAGGATCCCGGAACCGGCGCCGACATCCAGAATCCGCATGTTGGGTCGAATCGTTCTGAGCACGGCCTGAAGCATCAGATGGGTGGTTTCATGGCCTCCTGTGCCAAAAGCCTGCTGCGGATCTATCGTGACGACGATTCGATCATTCGGCACCTTTGCTTTTTCCCACGATGGCTTGATCATCAGCCGGGAATCGATTTCGATCGGCTGGAAATGTTGTTTCCAATTCTCCTGCCAGTTCTCCTGCTCTATGTGGCCCGATTCAAGTCGAAAAGGCCCGGTTAGGCCAAGCTCGCTTTCGAAAGACTCTAATTTCCTTTGAATTTCCAGTTGGATGTGCTCGATATCCAGGACGTCCGGGAAATACGCAGTCAGCGCGTTCGGGTTTTCTTCCGTTCCTGCCGCGCCCAAATCAAACAATGCGGAAGATAGGATTTCAGGAAGGTGGACGGCAGAGGTGATTGTGAGCGTGTGCCATCCGTTGGATTCATTCATAAATATAAGCCAGGAGTACCTGAGCTACTTTCTCCAGACTCTCCGGACTGCATTTATCCGGCGTATCCTCGACGGTGTGCCAATACGGATAATCATAATCGATGAGGTCGATAGCCGGAATACCGACCTGCAAGAGGGACAGGTGGTCATCGGTAATCATATGTCGAACTTCGCGAACGAACTCTGGTTGGTTTAATTCTTCCGCCTTGGTCCAGACCCGGTCAACGAGGTCCGGGGCATAGGTCTGGGAGTTTTGCTCGATGTAAATTTGCAGGTCCGAATCTCCGACCATATCCAGCAGAATAGCCGCATTCGGTTTGTAATTAAAAGCCTTATTCTTGGCGAAGTAACGAGAGCCCTGGAGGAATTCATCGCTGTGGCTCGTGCGGCCCATGTCTTCAGCATCGAAGAATACAATATCTATGGGATATGGCGGTGGCTTAAGTTTGAAAATCCTGGCCAATTCCAACAAGACCGCGACGCCGGATGCGCCATCATTCGCGCCAAGGACCGGCTGTTCTTGATTTTCCGGGTTCGGATCCTGGTCGGCCTTGGGGCGGGTGTCCCAATGCGCACACAAGATGAGCTGTGGGTTTCCGCTGCCGAAGGAAGCGATGACGTTGTAGGCCTGGGCACGTGAATTGGCAAGATGATTGACCGACGGGAAGGACTGCGTCCGGACTTTGTCCGAAGATTTGCGCAGCTCCGCAACCAGGTAGTCTCGTGCAGCGAGATGACCCGGACTGCCGGGATACCTGGGCCCAAAGGCACACTGCTTCTCCAGATTCTGAAATGCCCTCTGTTTATCAAAAATTGGAGAGGCGGATTGACTCTGGCAGGCTAGCAGAATGATATAGGACAAAAATAGCAGACTGTTCAATTGTATCCGGGTTGTAAGAGGTTTCACCTCCTACCGTCCTGCAATCTGAATGTTTACGTTAATACCGAATTCTGTTATCTTGGTTTCACCAAGGAGTTTATTCTTGGTCTTGCCAAATTCAAAATGGAGTCCACCCCGCACGGTGGTGCTGAAGGAATAGGTAAGCCTCGGTGTCAGCGACCATTTTTCGTTCCGGGTCCATTCCTGAAAGTCTCCCTGTTCACCCTTCCTCTGTTCTGTCACATCTAGACTTTTGGTAAAATTCAGAGCAAAATCAATTTTATTTTTAACGATCTTATTTTTGAAGAAGGGCAGCGGTATTTTCAATCCCCCACTCTTTGAATAGCTTACCGAGGCCGTAAGATTGCTGCTCTTCTTGCGCGTTGCAGCCAACCCGCCGCGTCGCGTCACGGTCTCGCTAAGACCTCTGTTCATCTGGAATGTTGAGGTCAAGTTTCCCTTCCAGGTAATATTGATGCCAAGCAGAGGGCGGAAGTTTGAACTCAACGTCTCGGTAGTCACGCTGTCGGGACGGTCCTGCCATCTGGAAACGAGTCGGCTATTCCGCCCATGTTCCAAGGATAACCTCTGTACAAACGGTTTGATCAGTTTTAGCTTTTCCAGTCCGCTCCATCTCAAAGTCCAGTCAGGAAACGGAATCTCAGACTCGCCAATTCGCCAACGGGTATCGGAAATGCTGCCGGTGGTCACAGTTGTCTTGGTTTGGACATTGTCATAAGCATATTTCAATGAGAAACGAATCTGTGAACTCAACTCCAAACCTGAGGATGCATCAATCTTGTATCCTTCGTTGAGGGAGCCCCGATTGCTTCCCACATTCTGGGAAATTACCGGTCCCGGATCGAATGTCCTGCCGATTTGGAAGGCAAAGGACGGTATCCCTTCGAGAGCGAAATTGCTCGAGGTGAAATTTTTCGAATATCGTAAGGCAATGGGCTGAAGCTTCGAACCGATAAAGCCAAAAAGCTTCAGAGGATTGGGAACTGGAAATCCTCTTTTCTCCTCGTCGTCATCTTGTTCTTCCTCTTGTTTGTCCTCTTCTTCCTTGTCCTGCTCTTGCTTGGGTGGAACGGCACGGGCCGGGGGCCTGCGCGTGCGCGCCGGCTGCCTACGGCTAAACTTCTGCACCAACATTTTCGGTGTAAATGTGGTACTGGCCGCATAATTCACCTGATTGCTGGCGCTCTTGCCCAGCGTCTTTTGCGTAATATTGTTGTTATACCTGAAGTTCGTATTCAACGAGAAATTGACCTTAAACCAATTGGATAACGAAGGATTGTACTGTCCTTTGATGGACTGATTCACCGAGGTTAGCGGACCCATTTTGCCACCGAATACTTCCTTAAAATCCAGAACCTCACGGAGGTCATTGACGTGGGACCGCGAGATATCGAGCGAGAGACTATTAAATGGCTTAAAGGCGATGCCGCCATTTTGGTTGATTACGAACGTATATTTCGGTGTGAACAAGCCATTCCTGTTTAGGGTACTCTGCTTGCGCCGGTTAAAAGCTATCTTGTAGTTGAGCCTTGTCGGCAGAAAGAAAAATGAGGTGCTGCTGAGGGGCCGTACGATCGGCCCATTGCCCAGCCAGCCGAAAGGGTTTATATGTGCTTTGGAATTGATATTTAAATTATATGTCACGTTGCCGGAGTAACTAAAGCTTCTGGCATTCTCTACAATTGAATTGCTGGAAAAGGTTTCGGAGTAGCTATAATTTACGGATAGCGCGTCCAGTGTATACTTTGTGATGAAATTCTTTGATCTACTGTTGCGCCGAAGGCCCAATGAAAAAGACGTCTTGCTGCTTCTCGTCTTAATGGCTTCCAGCAAACTGTCGCTTGCGGTTTTCTCCGACACGATGATGTCACTTCCCGGAAAATATTTCGGACTCGATTCAGATTCCTGGTAACCCACTGTTACCGGAATGGCAAGGCCCAGGGCTTTAGGGAGAAATCTGTCCATCTGAAGACTCGCATTAACGCTGCCGCCTACCCTGTTACTCCCTTTCCCGAATCTCTCACTCAGAGTGCGAAAATCGTCATCCACCCTGCTTATGTTGGCATTAACGTTTACCACATCGGACAATTTTGCATCTATTCTTGCCCGAAGGGCCTTTCCTTTGTCCTTCCTGACCTCGGACAGGCGGAGCTCGTTAATCCAGATTTGCCCGGAGAAAAACTCTGTCGCATGGCGGTTAACCACGCCCACCGTCAACTGGCGCACATTGGTGAGTGAGGGCTTTCCAACAACCCGAAGCGTATCGCCGTCCGCAGTTTGCATAAAAAGATTGCCGTCCCTATCCAGAAATTCAGCGGATGTTTGGTTTTTTAGGCCCGTCAATTCCATAAAATCCAGGATCATCTCGTTTCTGGGAGCCCAGCCAGGGAATACCTTTTCCCGGAATTCGTAATAATTGTTCTGGTCAGCGCCGAATCGAAATGCAATTTCAACGAAGGAAGTGTCGTTATTGATGTGAAATCCGAAGGGATCGGAGCCATAGATAAACATCTTCATATTGCCGTAATTGACATAACTTTGTGACTGGAAGAAAGTCTTTTCCACAAATCCCATTTCACCTGGAGCCAGATCAGTGACCTTCAGCACGAGCGCCTGTTCCCTGCGTACCACCCTCGTGACCTGATCCCGTTCACCGGCAACCCCTGGCGGGGGTTGATAATCGGGATTATCGAATGTGTTGACCGTTGCGATCTGCACCGTGCTGTCTCTGTTCGCATCGATCTGGCCCGCCGTGATCACACCACGCTCTTTCCACTCACTGCCAACCAAATTGACCTTGGCGATCCTGACCTGCATGTTGTCCTTTTGCGGCTGGTCCAGCCAAAGGCGCACATATTCGATATTCGTCCACTGGGGATTTCCAACCGTTGTGTCCGGTTTCGCCAATGGAATCCGGTACATACGCCAGCCGAAGTCGTCGACGGGATTGAGGCCCTCGCCACCGGCGATCAAAGCTGTATCCGGATGAGACTTATCAAGAGCAAAACTGAATGAAAAGTAGTCGTTGCGCAAATCTACGCTGCCGTTGTTGTTCAGATCTTCGGTATCGGGAAAGCGGCCGCCTTCATCATTCTGATTGGCCTCGGTTCCATTGATTCTTTCATAATCGTTGCTGCCAAGCTGGTGAAAATAATCATCATCCCCGTCGTCCCCGGGAACATTTAGACCGTCCTGGCCGGCCACTCCATCCAGGCCGGTATCCTCGCCCTCGTCCAAAATACCGTTTCGGATAAAGTTTTGCTGATGGTCTTCGGTGTCTAACTGGCCATTAGGGATGGCATCTTCGGATATCTGGCCAAAATCAAAATGCAGCCGGCCTTCATCCCCTTGCACCCAAACTTCAAGGAATTTACTCGTTGACTGATCTGCATAGCCAGGAGAAAGAAAACGCATTAAGCCGGCCCATGTGCGTTCCATGAACTCTTCTTTTCGGGTGAGTCGTAGAGTTAGAACATGTACCCGTTGCGGAACTGTTGGATTTACGTCCTGCTCGGGCCAAATCTGGCGTATGGCAACTTGTTCATCCGGGTTATACCAAATCAGTCTGCCGCGGCTCTGATTTTTAAAAACGTCATTCGGGAACAAGTTATATTCGATCCAGCCCGGAATTATCTTGGGGACACCGGAAACCGTCCATTGGCGGCGGATAATTCCGAGGGGGGACTCCCGCTTTGCGGATTCAAAATCATCGATATAGACAACACCATTCGCATCGCCGGTGGCAGGATTGTTCCTGGATTTGGGATTTTGTATAATCTCAGCCAATTCCGCCTAGAATCTTATTCTCGAAGGTTCCTTGGCTTGTACAAACGGAAGGGCATTTAGAGCTTTTGTAATCAAATCAGACTCAAAATTTAGAGCCGTATTCAAGTTCCAGACAAGATTCTGCATCGGACCGCTTTGACCAATGCGAATCTTCTGATCCAATGTGCTTTGATTCAGGTATAAGAAGGTGCCGCCGATGAAAGAATTATTGAAGAGCTCGTAATCCCACCGGGTCCCTAAGATCGTCTTCCGATCAATTTGAAAAAGCTGGTTACTTTCATAGGTAATATCCAGCGAAGCATTGGGATCGGTTGCTCGCTCATCCAGCAAGGTCAAATTACCGGTAAAATAATCGATGTTATAGCCAACTCCGCTCGTGAGCTTCTCGCCATTGAGGGTGATTTCTTCGCTATTCTCGATGACATTGAATCCAAGGCTGTAGCTCGTTTCCCTTACTTTGGCGGATGTTGAGATATAGAAATTGCTCTTTGAAGTAATGAATTGACGATCCGTCGTGTCATAGATTGCCGGTACCAGCTTAGTCGGATCAAGGTCGGCCAATTTCTGGCTGTTAAATGGCTCTGGGTCCGGAAAAATCAATTCGCCGCGAGCCCAGTTGATGATGTTGCCATCGTCATCGAGGAGATTGTCAGGAATAAGGTTGCCGGACAAATCTCTTCTATCGAGATCGAAAACCTGAAGATAAGATATCGGCTGTCCACTTGGCCCGGGAATGGTTTCCTGTGGATCGCCGCTGGGCGGCTTGAAATAAATCTTGAGATCGAACGCATCCTTATCGATGTTCCTTGTGCCCATGAAGTATACATTTTTCCATTCGAGATCCCAGTTTGGGTCACTGGCTAAAGCATTTCGCGGGCGTAATAGAAACAGCGTGATGGGCCGGTTGTCCCCAATATCCAGATATTCGACATCACCCACGGTTTCTCCGGATTCATCGATATACGCTACAGCTAAAACCTCCCCCGGACTCAAGGGCCTTTCCAGGAAGACATAACCTAACTCCTTAAAGACAAAATAGTCCGTATTTTGCTCCATCCTAAGGAAGAATCCCTTGTAGTGATTCTGATCCACAATAGAGGTGTCCGGATTTGTGGGATTCGCTCCATCCTCGAAGGCGACAGCCCAGCCGCGAATGGCGCCCTCCCCCACTTTGAACTGGTAGTTGACCTTGGACTTATAAACCTCGATCCTTGATATTGATCTGGCCGGATTGAAAAGATGCGTTCCGTTTTCGTCCAACTGCGTAAATTGAGACCGGAAAAAATGGCTGAGAAAGAAGTATGTGCCTTTGCGATATTCATAATCGTGAATCCTATTGTCTTTTTCCGTTGCACCTCCGGACATTGACAGTCTCTTCTTTTCGCCCTTCTCCTGGCTTACAATGGTCGTCATCTTCAAATTGCCGAAGCGCATGTTGGACTTGATCCCAAAAAGACCCGTGCTTTTGGCGTTGAAGGTGACAAATCGTGACGCAGGAAGTGAGAGCGACACGTTTCCTGCCTCGATGCTCTCTATAATCTCATCCTCAAATCCCTTGTATTCGAGACGTACGGCGTTGTTAAACTCGAAGGGACGCTCACTATCCTGGTCGACGAAAACGTTCACCTTTTCACCAATACTCCCCGTAAC
>JAUXJX010000246.1 GCA_030624545.1 Bacteroidota bacterium
AGCTACGGAAAAGTGAATTGAGCCCGCCTGATGCTCCGATTCCTGTTCTTCTGCAATTGAAAGCGGAAATACAGGAGGCCCTGGTTCATGGTACAAGCCGGTTAAGGATTGTCGAATCCGGAGGGGCAGAATCATCGGAGGAAGATCCCACAGATACCACTACCTCGCTAACTGCTCATAACGACGGAAAATATCACCCGGTTTGGCTGGGCGTTCCCCTCTCCATGCCATTAGTTGAGAGTATTGCGTTTCTTGCGCAGGACTCTGCAAGTAGATCTCAATTGGAGGTCTTCCACTTTCCGGTCTCTAACGAATTTTTAAGCAACGTGCCCTCGGACAACGAACCAGTCGAGGAGATCGGGCGGCATGCTACCAAGGCAAATCAAGCTAGCAGACCCCCGCAAGACGGCGATTTGCCCACGGCCTGGATAAGGCTGGCATTCGCAGATGATAAGTCTATAGAGGATGTTAACCAATTCATTAGATTAAATACGCTTTCAAATCAAGCCCTCGGAGATCCAGCCAGAGCAAATGAAAATCTGGAAGAGGGCAACCTTAACCGTTCAACCCAGATGCTGGTAGGGGAGGGGATTTGGATAGAATTACCGAACGAGTCTTTTCGTTCTTCCAAAGACCAAGTCCTGCAACTGGGTAGTTCCGACTCAATTGACACCAGGTTTAAAGACCTGGACAGCGCCTACTTTCTTGACGACGACCGGCAACCCCAAAACCCCTTACAATCGCTAAAGAGGCCGAACCTGCCTCAGATCCCCGGTTTTCTCATTGCAGAATCCGACCGCGTTTTGGGTGACGAAATTGAACCGGTCGAGTTTGTCAGAAGATTTGATTTGTCCGCGAGTCGCGCTCCCGATTCAAGTGAAGAACTTCAAGCGCAGGCAAAACCTGAGAAAGAAAATCAAGTCCGGGTCGCGAAATCTGTAGACCTGGTGAATTCTATCTTAACGACATCAGACTCTAAAGCGAAAGCGGCATCTCCACGACACACCTTACTATCGAATCATGTCCCAGAGACCGGGGATCATGGAGTTCTAAAAGGGGACGGCGAGACGGCCGCAAGAAAACAATCACCAGAGAACCCGTCTCCAAAGCAGTCCCCACCGGCTGCATTTAAACGCCTGGTGTTTGTTCCTGCCAAAGCTATGGAAGGTATAAAGGAGCCTCACTCTGTAAACGCCAGACCGGTAGATTCAAATCAGGTGGATTTGAAAGGCATTGAACCTCGACTTGAATTATTGAACGCGCGGCCTCATTCCACTGGCCCAACTGGCGATGAAACAGCCAAACAGAACATGATGGCCGGCGGCGGCGACAAAAGCCACCAGGAAGTGAAACCACCTGGCGCGCTGAAAACGGAGCCTACCGCAGCAAACACAATCATAGCGAGGCCCGCCGAAGCGGAAGGCGCTGATCCTGCTCCCATGAAGACAAGCCGTATGGGCCTGGCAGGGATGTCCGAGCGGGCGGACGGTAGAGAACGGGCGGACTCAAGACAACAGCAAAAGGCAAACAGAGCGCAGAGTTCGTTCTCCCATAAGATTGTGGGATTGGGCGCTGAGAAAGCGGACAATTCCGGTGCCAAGCCAAGCCTAGACCCATATCCAGCCAGTGCTTTTGGAGAAGGTGCGGAGCAAGTGGAATGGATTGAACAAGCCGCCCCGAACTCACAAAAGGGACAGTGGCAGGTATTGGAGCGTAATGCCGGGATCTCTATTGTAACGCAAAAGCCCATAGTCGTCGAAAATTCTCCTTTCATTCCTGTGGAATATAAAGAAAGCCGTTACAGACTCCAGGGGGAAACGCTGAGAAACGCCCTAGATCAAATTGTCCAGTCTGCGAGGCTGAAGATCAGCGAGGGGCGTCAAGAGATTCAAGTAAAGCTGAAGCCCGAATTTCTCGGGATGGTGAAGATCGTTGTGGAAAGCACGGAACAGGAAATCAAAGCCGTACTGTTTGTTGAGCGGCCGGAGCTACGTCAGGCATTGGAAGGACAGTTCCCGCAGCTCCAGAGGTCGCTTCAAGAGCAGAGTATCCGGCTGGACCGGCTTGATATTCGGGACTTCTCTGCGCAAATGAACTCAGGAGGCGGATCGAATGAACAAGGCATGCGGCGTGGAATCGGCGGCCAGAATTCTCATTTGAGCCAATCGAATATGGGTATCGACGCTTCTGTTATTTCTGCGCGGGATGGCCAAATCACAAATCGAGAATTCGGCTACAATACACTCGAACTAATAGCCTAGAGAAAGGAGGCGAGCAAAATGGAAATACCTTCGGTACAATCATCACTGCCCGGCAATACGAACGATGGGCTTTCGAATGTGGCGCAAAATGTTCTGGGCAAGGATGATTTCCTGCAATTATTGGTCACGCAATTGCGCTACCAGGATCCCCTGAGTCCGATACAAAATGGGGAGTTCATTGCGCAATTGGCCCAGTTTAGCTCCCTGGAGGGAATACAAAGCATGAATGACAAGCTGGGCGTCAGCATCAATACGGACCTGTTGATGGCCCAGTCCATCAGCAATTCCATGATAACCAGTTTGATCGGCAAGGAGGTTCAGATACAGACCGATCAATTCAAAATGGCGGATGGAGAAGTCAGCCTTGGTTTCATGGCAGACACTACTGCGGTTTCGGCAAGGGTCGAGATTTTCGATGAGACCGGCGCCCTGGTTTTCAGTGAGAACGTGGCCGGAGTGGAAGCAGGGAACAACTCATTCGTGTGGGACGGAACAAGCGTCACCGGTGAAAAAATCTCGTCAGGCAATTTTCGGGTTGAAGTGGAATTGTTGGATGGAAATGACCAATCATCTACTGCCCTGACCTACCTACAGGGAGAAGTGTCCGCAATCAAGTATGTATCGGACGGTGCCTTAATTGAAGTGAACGGGGAACTGCACAATGTCGGAGACGTGCTTGAGGTTAGGATAAAAGGCTAAGAGGGCTAATATGACCAATTCGATCAAAAAGCCTGATATGATCATTTCGCCGCGGCCGGTGAGAGCCGGACAAACTCATCCAACGGCCGACAAGGCTAAGGATGCAAGGTTTGACAAAATTCTGCAGAAGGAGATCCAAAGCCAGGATGGCCTGCGGATTTCGGGGCACGCGGCGAGGCGCTTGCAATCCAGGAATATCTCGTTGACCGATGTTCAAAAGGCGAAGCTGAACCAGGCGGTTGACAAAGCGGCCGGCAAAGGAGTAAAGGATTCGCTCATACTGCTGGATCAACTTGCTCTTGTGGTCAACATCAAGAACCGGACCGTGATTACAGCCCTGGAGCAGTCGCAGTTAAGAGATGGTGTTGTGACCAACATCGACGGCGCCATGATAATCGGCGACGAAGATTGAAAGGATTCAAAATCAAGAAGTAGTAGTGAAGTAATGGGCAGGCCCCCAGGCAGCAAAACCGAGGAAAGCGCCGGGGATGCCCAAGGCTGCGGAATGACAGAAGCAGCTTGAACCATTAAAGTAGGAGGGCATCACCATGATGCGATCATTGTTTGCCGGGGTGGCCGGTATACGTAACCATCAAATAAAGATGGACGTTATCGGAAATAACATTGCAAATGTTAACACCATTGCGTTTAAATCGAGCAGGGTAACATTTGCAGAAACTTTTGCTTCAACCTTCCGAGGTGCAACAAGACCCACCGGATCATTAGGCGGTATCAATCCAAGCCAAATCGGATTGGGGATGGGTGTCGGCTTCATCGACTCTGTATTTAGCCAAGGAAGCCTGCAGAGCACTAACGTTCAGACAGATTTAGCCATTAACGGCGATGGCTTCTTCGTTCTGAGCGATGGTGAGCAGAATTACTTTACCCGTGCAGGGTCATTTCGTTTCGATTCCACAGGCAGATTGGTGAATCCAACAAGCGGAAGAATTGTACAAGGCAAAATGGCTGACGCCAACGGCGTAATACAGGGTGGCGGAGTGTTGGAAAATATCACAATTCCATTTGGCATGAAGATACCCGCGAACGCTACCTCGAAAGTTACTTTTACGGGGAACCTGAATGCGGCTGATTCTCCATTGGGTACCAACACGCTATCTTCCGCAATGCTGGGCGTGGAGGAAACCGGAGACGGCTCGGACGTGGGAGCCCTCTTTGCCAAAGGAACGGTAAATGCGAAAATAAACGGGCTATCCTATGGGTTGAGTACAATTACCGTCGACGATGGCACTACGACCAGATCATATACATACGTGAACAATGATGGCTCCGTTGGAAACGGCAGCTTCAATTCTCTTGATGATCTGATCGCGGAAATGAATGCCGACTATGCCGGTTCTTTTCAAGCGTCTCTAGACACGAATGGAGCCGTGGTCATGACGGATCTTTCCGGAAGTTCTCATACGTTGTCTTTTACAAGTGACAATTCCGCGCTTCAATCTGCCTTCTCGTCGGCCAATGGTGCAGTGGACAGCTCTGCATCACTCACAACGGAGACAGATG
>JAUXJX010000521.1 GCA_030624545.1 Bacteroidota bacterium
ACCGCATTCTGAATGGCCATACGCCCGGCACCATGCCGGATGAGTTCGTGGGCGGTCTCGGAATTGAGGGGGCGGTTGCGCTGAAGAAATATGTCGAGATGGGCGGCACGGTAGTAGCACTGGATGGGGCTAGCGATTTTGTCATCGTACAGTTCGGCCTGCCGGTCGAGAATGCGGTGGCCGGTGTGTCGTCGCGGCAGTTTTTCATTCCAGGTTCGTTGATCAGGATGAAAATAGAAACCGATCATCTGCTGGCCTATGGTATGCCTGAAGAAGCTGCAGCTTCATTTGTGCGCAGCCGGGCTTTTGAGGTCGTGCGTTTATCGCGAAAAGGCGAAGGCGGCAAGGAAGACATCCCGGAGGCGCCCCCTGCCCCGGTTGAAATTATCGCCCGCTATGCGAAAGAAGACATCTTGATGAGCGGTTGGGCCCTGGGAGAAAAGAAGAACATCGGCGGCAAAGCGGCAATGATGCGTGTCCGTTTGGGCAAAGGAGGCGTCGTGTTATTTGGCTTCCGCCCGCAGTTCCGCGGCCAGCCGCGAGGAACCTATAAATTGCTGTTTAATGCGCTGCACGTGGCGACATTTGAGGATATGCCAAGCATTACAAACGCTCAGGAAACAAAATAGAATTCCGATGCCTGCAAAAATCAATAATGAACCGCGAAGACGCCAAGATCGCCAAGGCTCGTATTACTTCGCGGTCTTCGCGCCTTGGCGGTGAATCTCTTGATGCAGACTAATGAAGAAGGAGGTTCTCATGGGACGACCGGTCGTGCACTGGGAATTATGGTCAGAGGATCCGAAAAGACTTTCCGATTTCTACAAGGATGTTTTTGACTGGGAGATTCGCCATATTCCGGAAATTGACTATCACCTTGTAGAAACCAAAGGAGAGGGAGGGATCGACGGTGGCATCATGACGCCCAAACAGGGGCCCTGGCCCGGCAATATGGCCTTTTACATTGACGTAGACGACATCGAGGCTTATTGCGAGAAGATCCTGAAGGCAGGCGGCAAGGTTGTCGTTGAACGAATGGACGTACCAGAGGGTTGGGGCATTCGCGCTTTTTGAAGACCCTGATGGGCGTGTATTGGGGATTTGGCTGCAAAAGAAATAGCCCCGGAACCTGCGCTACCATTGAATCAAGAAAAGGAGGGTTATTCAGCATGATCTTTCAAGCTTCAGTCGAGGCCACCGAAGAGGGTGACTATGTTGCTATGTGCTCCGATCCCATGGCGAGCGCGCGTGGCCTGAGCCCGACCAACGCTCTGGACCGCCTGCGCAACGAAATCCGCTACCAGATCGAGATGTGCCCTTGCAGCGGAGTTGATGACGATTTCGTCGAGCTACAGGTTGGGCCCTCAGGACGCCTCTAGGGGCGACCGGGTGAGGGGAAAGAGCCAACGGTTGATCACGCCTCAACATTGTAGTCCTAACCTGATAACAGACCCTTTACCAGCTGAGCCACTGCCAGGCCCAGGTAGTTGCCGATTGCGTACCCAGAGAGTCCAACTGCGACTCCTGGAAGAATGCGATCAGCATAACCCCTAGCGCTGGCCATTGCCATGGCAGAGGCGGGACCGCCAACGTTCGCCTGGGAGGCAACCGCCAATGTAGCGAGATCTATTCGCAAAAGGCGACCCAAGCCGAAGATCACGATCCCATGCATCGCCACCGTTCCGGCTGCGTAGTAGAAAACGGCCGGACCGATCCTGATGATATTTGCTATTACCGACGTGGCACCATTGCTGGCAAGAAAAAGAAGCAGCAGGTAATTGCCCAACATTGCACTGCCTGTCAACCTCTTCACGGCAGGCACCTGGGCAACAATCAACACGACCGTGGTCAGCCACAGGATCTTTGGAAAGAAAGGGAAAATCGAGGCCAACTGGTTCGCGCACAAAAGTGCTCCAACTGTGATAGCTACCAGGGCGGCAACGTGGCTAATCGGAACAGGCCGGCCGCTATCATACAATGAACGTTCCAACGTAAGGGGCTTTGAATCAGCGGGTGAATCGTACTTTGTCTCCTCCTGGCGGGACGATCCGGTCCCCCGTCCTAGCAAAACCGGCACCGACAAACAGGCGATCATCCATATGGCCGTCACGATGACATCGGCGGCAACGGCGGCCGTAAACAGGTCGCTGCTGGTCCCCAGGGCTTGTCCCAATGCTGCAAAATTCAATCCGCCACCGGTGTAGGTGCCTGTGAACTGTCCGGAAAGCTTCCAAGTCTCAGGCCCTAGAATCGGCGCTAACAATAACGCAAAGATAATTGAGCCTGTTGCCGTGCCCAGCGCGCCAACGCCAAATGCCAATAGCATCTTTGGTCCCGCCTGCCGAATGGACCGAACGTCGACACTCAACAGGATGAGGGCAACGCCGGCGCTCACGCCCGGGCCAACAAGGAAATCGTAGGTGGGAGAGCCATCGGGAATAACACCCAGATTCGACAACACCATGGCGAAAAGAATGCCTACCAGCGCCGCTCCCAGAGACCGGAAAACCTTGAATCGCCCCTCGAGTCGAAGCGAGACGTACACAACGGCCGCAAGGACAAAAAAAACTGCCAGAGGATTAGAAATCACTATGAAACACCACAATGCTGGATTTTTGCAACCCGCCCAATCCAACCTAAATTCGGAATCGTTGTATACCAAACTCACATTTTCAAAATAAGAGTCAAGACAAAAAACGACCTATGACCGATAATGCTCTCCATGACC
>JAUXJX010000494.1 GCA_030624545.1 Bacteroidota bacterium
TGGGCTATCTAAATCTAAGACAATTCGTCAGAGAATTCAAGGTGATTGGAATCAGGAAGCGCTGAAGAAATCACAACCATTTCGCCTAAGTAATCTGAAATGCACCAAGAACACCACATCAACGTCACCAAAACCTCGCGTTATTTCACGCTGGGTGATATCAACTCCAAGGTAAAGCAAGTCTGGTTTGTCTGCCACGGTTACGGCCAGTTGGCCTCCCATTTTTTACGCAATTTCCAGGCGCTGAACAACGGTCATATTCTGGTCGTCGCCCCAGAAGCACTCTCCCGCTTCTACCTGGAAACACCAGACCGCCGCGTCGGGGCGACCTGGATGACCAGGGAGGATCGTCTCAATGAAATCGAAGACTATATAAATTTCTTGGACCAACTCGCAGACCATATCTTCTCTAGAATTGAACGGATGGACGTAAAGATCTCTGTGCTTGGCTTTTCACAGGGTACTGCCACAGTCTGTCGCTGGGCTACTCGCGGCAAGATCAAGCCGGACCACTTGATTTTGTGGGCGGGGCGAATGCCGCCCGAACTGGACCTTGCAAAGCTTCGTCCGCTTTTTGAGGAAATTGAATTGTCAGTCGTTGTGGGAAAAGAGGATAAATATGCGACTCCGGAGATTATCGCTGAAGAGGAAGCGCGACTGAAAGAGTACAATATCCCCTATCAGTTCATTACCTTTGAAGGCGGCCATCAGATGAACGCAGATGTTTTAAAACAGTTGGCGGAAAGGTAGATTCAGGCAAATTTATAAGGTAGCGGACGTATTAGTGAGAACAGGTGTCCAGGAATTACGTTGGCTGGCTTTTTTCTTATATCCGTGAAAATCCGTGTCAATCCGTGGTTAGAGAGTTCAGAGTAGAGGATCTCAGTTTTTCCGACGAAACACACCTTGCAGCCAACCCGCGAAGCGATTGCCCGAGCCCTTTCGCTTAACAAATTCGCTGCGGTCTTCGGCGCGGCACAGTCTGAAGAATTCCATCTTCAACTGGTCCGGATAATCTGGCTGCTGAGCCTTCATCGAATCCAGCACCTCATAGAAGAACCAGCGTTCTTCAATCGCCAGCCGTAAGGCAATATCGCTAAATGCGTCGTACAACATCTGATTAATTCGAATTTCTGCATGAATGGTGTGGGCTTCTGATGGGAATTTTATGGATTCCAGCCGATGCAGATAATACCGATCGGTATCATCCGAGGGTGGAACACTCTTGATCGGCTTGCTGCCTTTTTCCAGCACCTTTTCCCCAAACTGAACGAATTCAATGGCACAGAATTTTGCCGGGGAGTCCGGCGTGGTTTGCGTGCGAACGATCTGGCCGGAATAGGTAACAGGCTTTTTTTCGGGCATTCTAACGGTAAGTTTGTCAATAAAACCGCCCTTTTCCACGCCGGTTTCGTCTTTGCTCACGTAGCACAAAATTCCACCAGGGCTGATATTAACTACCGTCAGATCGATCTCCCTGCCATCAATCTCCATGTCAGCCCGTGGCTCCGTAACTTCACGCGGCTGCAGACGGTAATATCGTCGTGTTTCTTCTGTCATCTTTCAGATCGAGGGGTCTGTCCGATTTACAAGAGCGAGATATCCAATCTTCATCACCCACCTCTATTATTGGGAGAAAAGCAAACAGCACAAGATACATCCACCAGGTAATGAGAAGCCATCAAAAACTGACCGAGCTGAGGTTTATCAAATTTTTTGGATTCCTGAAGAATTTTGAGGAAATCTATCGCTTTATGATTGTTTTCACTTAAGTTACGCAAAGCACCTTGTTTATTGTAAGATTTTTTGAAAAAGGGTGCAAGCAAAATTTTTCGTCATTTTTGCATTTCTGCTTGCAATCTGCCGAATTTTGGACTAAAATTACTTTCGCCATTGCGTCAACCTTCTGTAAATATTGTATTTTGACAAAATGGTTTGAAATTAGTTAGGATAAAATATCCATGAAGCCCTAATTGAATATGGTTTTCGATTTTGAGGATTGCATCGCGCCGATCATTCAGCAAATCTTAAATCGCTCTTCGATATTCTTCATTGCCAGCTATAGATGATACGAAAGAGCTGATTTAGAAAATCCTGCTAGCTGTTCCTTGCATTCTCTCCGGTCGCGCAAAATCAAAATAAGTAACCATGTTCTACCCACGGATGGAGATGGGAGAAGGAGGCTAGTTGTCTCATAAAGAAAATCGAGTCAAGGTTAAGTCGATTCTTTTAGTCATTGGCTGGTTTCTTATCGCCCCGGGTTCTGTTATGAACAACTCCGGTTACGCGATGTGGAAATCACACGGGATGGAATCTACAGAAAAGAGTGGGAACCATCCGAAAGAGAAATCGCTTTATGTAATCGAGTATTCCGGAATTGCCGGCGTGAAGGTAAGATCGGTCTCGGAGGAGAGGCCTGACCTGAATCGAGTGTTCGAAAACGGCGACAAAACCTGGTGGTATCTCACGGAAGCTGAGCTGAAAAACATCTCCTTTTCGGTCGACAGCGATACCCAAAAGGAATGGTACCGTGTCGAAAAAACGAATTTATACAATGACAGAATTGATCTTACCCTCGCGCCCACCTATCGCTATGACAAACTGAGAATAATCACGTCCGAGAATGGGGTTTCGATAAAAATCTATTCAAACGACACCAAGTTCTATTCATTAAATGACGATGAACTTCCGGAATATCCACCTTCATTGGAATGGCACGATATGAAAGAGGTTGCGCATGGGGATATGTTATTGGTCTTGGCCGGGAATGAATTGGCCCAACCGGTCGGCAGCTTTGATCTTACGGTGGAGGTTCCCTGGGGATATGAATCTGAGGCCGGTCAGAAGTCCTGGGCCATGAGCCTGGAA
>JAUXJX010000184.1 GCA_030624545.1 Bacteroidota bacterium
GGCGACGCCATCATCCATTTTGAAAAGGCGAACGCAGTGCACATGGGCGATACCTTCTTTAACGGATTTTATCCATACATCGACGTCTCAGCCGGAGGATCCATGGACGGAATGATCGCAACTGCTAACAAGGTTCTTGCGATGGTTGATGACAATACCAAGATCATTCCGGGACATGGCCCGCTCTCGAACAAAAGCGAACTTCGAGACTACCGAAACATGCTTGAAAAAGCCCGAGACCGCCTCGCCAAATTGATCAAGGAAGGAAAGAGTCAAGAGGAAGTGGTTGCAGCCAAGCCTACCAGCGAATTGGATGCAAAGTGGGGCGGAGGTTTCATGAAGCCTGATGTGTGGGTTGGAATTGTGTATGATTCGATGAAGAAGTGACCTCTCCCCCTTGATCCCCCTTTCCTAAAGGCGAGGCGGGAAATATTTTGAGAGATCTAGCACTAGCCATTTGGCGTTTCTGTTTGTGCAATTGAAATCGAATTGATTCCCCTCTCCAATTGGAGAGGGGCTAGGGGTGAGGAAAAGAAGATCAGAATAACCACCATAATTAGGAGAAATCAAAATGCGAAAACTGTTTCTACTCGTCCCGCATACCCCCATATTTTTAATGTTCTTCCTTACTGGCTTTGCGACTGGTTCCACTTTTCTATCCATCCCCCAAGATACCACGAAAACCGACACCACCGCGGCCGAAAAGAAAGAGAAAAAGCGCGACCTTCCGCTAAAACCGGAACGGACAATTTCTTTCCGGACAGACGAAGCTACCTGGATGTCACTTGACGTCAGTCCGGACGGCCAGACCATTCTCTTCGAATTGCTCGGTGATTTGTATACATTGCCCATCATGGGCGGCGAGGCGACTCGCATCACCAGCGGCCTGGCGTTGGACACGCAGCCGCGCTATTCGCCGGATGGGAAACGCATCGTCTTCGTGAGCGATCGCAGCGGCGCCGAGAATTTGTGGCTGCTCGATGTCGGGTTTACCATTACGGACACGACCGCAGCTTCAGATACCACCGGCCTGAAGCCGCTCACCAAAGGGGAAAAATCTTCTTATGCCTCGCCGGAATGGACTCCGGATGGGAAGTACATCGTCGCCTCAAAGGGCAGCGGGCTAGGTGGTCTCCATCTATGGATGTATCATGTCGATGGCGGCAAGGGAATTGATCTATTCTCCAAAAAGGAAGAACAGACTCGCACAGCCATGGGCGCAGCTTTTGGTCCGGATGATCGCTACATTTACTTCGCCACAAAAATGGGGAGATGGGGCTACAACATCCGCAGATTTCAATGGCAGGTGGCGTTATATGACCGGGACTTTGGCAAGGTATTTCCACTAACGGGCGAAGTGGGCAGTGGTATGAGGCCGGCCGTCTCTCCGGACGGAAAGTGGCTCGTTTATGCAACTCGACACGACGCCAAAACCGCATATCGATTGCGCGATCTTGAAACCGGTTTAGAGCAATGGCTGGCCTACCCTGTACAGCGCGACGACCAGGAATCGAGATATACCCGTGACTTTATGCCGGGCTACAGCTTCACTCCGGACAGCAAGGCGATCGTCACCTCTTTTGACGGCAAGCTCTATCGCGTGGACATTCCCGGCGGCGAGAAAACCGAGATTCCTTTCGAGGTAGAGGTTTCGCTGGAGCTGGGTCCAATGGTTCATTTTGAAAAAAGGGTAGAGGACGGTCCCGTACAGATCCGGCAGATCCGCTGGCCTGTGATTTCGCCGGACGGCGCTAAGCTCGCGTTTACCGCCGTACACCGGCTTTATGTGCAACACCTGGCTAGCGGTAAAATCACGCGTTTAGCGGAGATGAGTGCCGGTCAGTATTCGCCCGCGTGGAGTACCGACTCCAAATGGCTTGCATTTGTGACCTGGTCCGAGGAGGAAGGCGGCCATGTCTATAAGGTCCCAGCGCGTGGTGGCTCGCCCAGACGGCTGAGCAACGCCAGCGCCTATTATGCTGATCCCGTTTGGACTCCGGATGGCGAAGAAGTCGTGGTTGCGAAAGGGCCCTGGCAGCAGCGACGCGATCTGAGTTACTTCAATTTTATTGGCGGACAGGGAATGGACCTCGTGCGCATTCCTGCCAACGGCGGTGCCGCCGCTCGGATTGCGCCACTGCGAGGCATAGGTCCGCATTTTGCCGACAAGCCCGATCGAATCTATGTCTATGAAGGCCGGGAAGGACTGGTCTCCATGCGCCTGGACGGCACGGATCGTAAGGTGCACGTCAAGGTCACGGGCATCAAGCCCCAACGTCCCGATGCCCAACCGAGTCCCGCGTCTATGGTGGTGATGGGCAGCGATGGCGAGCAGGCTCTAGCTTTGGCGCATAATCATATCTATCGTGTTACCGTGCCAAGAATCGGTGAGGATCCACCGAGCATTTCCATTTTGAATCCGGAGAATGCCGTGTTTCCCGTAAAGAAATTGACAAGCGTGGGCGGTCCATTCATGAATTGGGCTGTGGGCACGAACGAAGCGACCTGGTCTTTGGGGAATACACTCTTCCGCTACAATTTTGCTGATGCCAAGGCATTCGAGGACTCCCTCAAGGCGGCCAAGAGAGATGAAAAGAAAGAAGACAAGGCGGAAAAGAATGGCGACAAAGAGGAAGAAGAGGAGAAGGCATACGAACCCGGGACAATCGCTGTGGAGCTTGAAATGCCGAGATATAAGGGCAAGGGAACTGTGGTTCTTCGCGGCGCGCGCATCATCACCATGGCGACTGATGATATGAAAGATGACATCGTCCGAAATGGCGCGATAGTGATTACGGATAATCGCATCTCCCAGGTTGGTTCGAATGAAACCATCACAACGCCGGCCGGCGCCCGCGAGATCGACGTCTCCGGCAAGACCATCATCCCTGGCCTCGTGGATACCCACGCGCACATGTGGCCAGCCTGGGGCGTGCATCGCGGCGTTGTTTGGGAATATCTCGCCAACCTGGCCTACGGAGTGCTTACTACTCACGACCCGCAGACTTCTACTACCGACGTGCTCACCTACAGTGATTTAGCGGAAACGGGAGAGCTTATCGGTCCCAGGGTATATTACACCGGACCGGGTGTATTTAGCAGCGACCAAATCAAGAGCTTAAAAGACGCCAAGAAGGTGATGAAACGGTACGCCGATTATTACCATACCAACACGATCAAGCAGTATGTCGCCGGCGACCGAAATACCCGGCAATGGATTATCATGGCGGCCAAGGAGCGGGAGATCATGCCCACAACCGAAGGCGCCCTGGACATGAAGCTGGATCTTACCCAAATCATCGACGGCTATCCCGGTCACGAGCACAGCTTTCCCATTGCGCCGCTTTTTAACGATGTGGTTCAGTTAGTCGCTCAGTCCGGAACGTTTTACACGCCGACTCTGCTGGTCTCCTACGGCGGGCCCTGGGCGGAGAATTATTATTACACCACCACCGAAGTCCACGACGATGCGAAGCTCCGCCGTTTCGTACCGCACAAAGAGCTCGACAAGCTGACGCGGCGCCGTCCCTGGTTTGCGGACGAAGAACACGTTTTTCAACTGCATGCCGAACAAGCAAAAAAAATTGTCGAGGCGGGCGGCAGAGTCTGCATTGGCGGGCACGGGCAGCTGCAGGGGTTGGGGTATCACTGGGAGCTTTGGTCTGTGCAGTCGGGAGGCATGAGTGAAATGGAAGCTCTGCGCTGTGCCACTATCTTCGGCGCCGAGGCAATCGGCTTCGACAAGGATTTGGGCTCCATCGAGGAAGGCAAGCTTGCCGATCTTCTGGTCCTCGACCGCAATCCGCTGGACGATATCCGCAACACCAACTCGATCCGTCTTGTCATGAAGAATGGTTTACTATACGATGGCGACACGCTCGACCAAATCTGGCCTGAAGAGAGGAAGCTGCCCAGGCCCTATTGGTGGGATGAGCAGGGCCCGGCGGCGGATGGGAGGAAGTAGGCTCCCTCATTGGATTAACGCAAAACGATAAGAGCCAAAAGGCAGTGTCATCGCGAGGCTTCGTCGTGAGCTCAGCCGAACGGAGTCCTGAGCCCTTTACTCTTGTTCAGGACAAACTCTGCCGAAGGGCGACGTGGCGATCTCCTACAATATGGACGGAGATTGCTTCTCCCGGCAAGCCGGGATCGCAATGACACAATAGTTTCGAGAAGTCATAACCAGTGCCTATCAAATGATCGGATTTTTTTCTTTGCTATTTCATTCCTGCTCACTATATTTTTGAAAACCCGAAAGGAGGTTACATGAGGAAAGGATTGCTTACTTGCGGTCTTTTGCTAATCGGACTGGCCACTATCATATTGCTGCAGACATCCGGCTGTTCGGCTCCCGACCAGGAAGGCGCAGTGATGCAATCTCCGGTGGAGCGGGGCAAATATCTCGTTACCCTCGGCGGCTGCAACGACTGCCATACACCCAAGAATTTCACGCCGCAGGGCCCTGTGCCGGATGAGACCCGGCTGTTGGCCGGCCATCCTGCGGACGCCACACTTCCCGAATTCGATCCGGCTTTGGTGGCTCCCGGGAACTGGTATCTCTTCAACAGTCACCTTACCGCCGGCGTGGGTCCATGGGGAATTTCCTACGCGGCCAACCTGACCCCGGACGAGGCAACCGGGATGGGCCTGTGGACGGAGGAAATTTTCATCCAGGCTATGCGCACCGGAAAGCACATGGGTACGGGACGGCCTATATTGCCACCCATGCCCTGGCAAGGTTTGGCAGAGGCCACAGATGAGGACCTAAAAGCCCTATTTGCATACCTTAAATCCGTGCCGCCGGTAAAGAATGCGGTGCCTGCGCCGGTGGAGCCTGGGGAGGTGGGTGGTAAGTAGACAATATTTAATAGCAGCCTCCCGCAGTTTCTGAACCTGCGGGAGGATTTGGGGCTCTCGCTTCCACATTTTTTCTTCCAGCACAAGAACGCAACCTCTGTACCGGAGACGAATTTTACCGATTATTCTCCTTGCATCCCATTCCCTTCACATCTGTGTGCATCCGTGGTGAAAATTTGTTATTTTAGTTCCAACCCTAATACCAATGTTTCGTATAATTATCAATCAAAAAACCCTTAATCAACACAAATAGGAGAC
>JAUXJX010000224.1 GCA_030624545.1 Bacteroidota bacterium
ATCGTCTTCTCCAAAGTAGGAGCCGGCCGCATCACGTTCGTCAATCTGAAATGGCACAACCCGCCAGATCGAGGAATCTGCATCGTAAGCATATAGGTAAAACTGGATAATTGGCAATCCGTGGAATTCCTCTAGTGAAGACGTCGAAACCACCACCGCATCAAAATCTCGACCTGCAAGATCTTTCAGTTCTACTTGCGAGCGACCTTCGCCCACATAGGCTAAGATCAGGAATGCCAAAAATGCCGGTTTGAAGGACTGTATCAATTTTTTTTAGGAAAGGAAGTTTTCTGTTGCATCAGCAAGTCTTGCAAATTACATTTACAACTCTGCTCAACAACATGACGTTGTTGTCATAAGGTATTAATTTTGGGTAAACATAGCACTTTTTCAAAATTCATGCAATAAAATCAAGATGTGAGTACTGATCTGAAACGGTCCCCCCTTTTGCTGATTTCTTGAATCGAAAATACGCAAGAGTTTGAATGGATTTGTATCCTGGGGGTTTGGAAAATGGGCAGACTTTCCGAAAAATAACAAAACAGTTATCTGCCAAGCTGCCTCTATAACGGGAAATTTTTTTGGAGACACCAAATGACGCCAATCTTGAGCATTAATGTTGTACCCACGCTTCCTGAAAACCTGCGACCGCTAAAGGAATTGGCTTGCAATCTCTGGTTCAACTGGCATCCCGAAGTAGCGGACCTGTTCCGGAGGCTGGACATTAGGTTGTGGGAAGATACCTATCACAACCCGGTCCTTTTCCTCGGAAAGATCAGTCAGGAGAGGCTGGATGAGGTGGTAGAAAACGAGGGGTTCATGACGCAATTCACGCAAGTATACCGTGATTTCCAGCGTTACATAAAAGACAAATCAATTTTTGATTACGAGCTGGATAGGCCCATCGATTTTACCATTGCCTATCTCTCTGCCGAATATGGCCTTGCTGAGAGCCTGCCTTTCTATTCAGGGGGTCTGGGCGTACTCTCCGGAGATCATCTAAAATCGGCCAGCGATCTGAACCTGCCATTGGTCGCTGTAGGATTGCTCTATCAAAACGGATACTTCAAGCAACATCTAAACATGGATGGACAGCAGCAGGAAAGATTTAAAGAGATCGATTTCCCGAATGCGCCCATCATGTTGGAAAAGGACGATGAGGGTAATCCGATTAAGATAACAGTTCCGATGAAACAACGGGAAATCGGTGTTCAAATCTGGAGGGTCCAAGTTGGCCGCGTGCCGCTCTATATGCTTGATTCCAATATTCAGGATAACCGTCCTGAAGATCGGGCAATCACGTCGATGCTCTACGGCGGGGATCGGGAGATGCGCTTGCGTCAGGAAATCATCCTGGGCATTGGCGGCGCCAGGGCGCTGCAGAGAATGGGACACTCCCCGGCGGTTTATCATATGAACGAAGGTCATTCTGCCTTCGCATGCCTCGAACGGATTCGAACTCTTATGAAAGAGCAAAACCTGAGCTTTGGCGAGGCCTTCGAGTGCGTTTATGCCAGCAATGTTTTCACAACCCACACACCGGTCCCGGCCGGTAATGACTTGTTCGACACTAAAATGGTGGAGAGCTATTTGGGCGAATACGTCAAAGAGTTGGAAATCAGCTTTAAGGATTTTCTTGCCCTTGGACGCAAGAACTACGCCAATGATGGTGACTCGTTTGAGATGACCATACTTGCGCTTAAGATGAGTGCCCAGATCAATGGGGTGAGCAAGCTGCACACAGAGGTCTCTCGCAAGATGTGGAATCCACTTTGGCAAGAGGTTCCGAACCGTGAGGTGCCCATCCGGCCGATAACCAATGGGGTCCATGTTCCTTCCTGGATTTCTCCGGATATGGCTACCCTTTATGACCGCTACCTGAGTCCGCGCTGGATCGAAGATCCTGATAACGAAAAGGTATGGGAGGGCGTTGATCGTATTCCGGACAGTGAGCTCTGGCGAACTCATGAACGCAACCGGGAACGACTGGTAGCTTTTGCCCGGCGTCGTCTGCGGGAGCAGCGTATGCGCAGGGGAGCGCCTTACGCGGACGTGAAAGAAGTAGACGAAGTGTTAAATCCTCAGGCCCTTACCATCGGTTTTGCCAGAAGATTTGCCACCTACAAGCGGGGAGATCTGATCTTCAAGGATCCTGATCGACTCGAGAAAATACTCTCTGACCCGGACAGACCCGTGCAAATCATCATGGCAGGGAAAGCGCATCCACAAGACAACCCGGGCAAGGAGCTGATCAAGAGCATCTTCGATTTCAGCAAAGATCCGCGCTTCAAACACAGTATTGTGTTTATCGAAAATTATGACATTAACGTCGCCAGGTACCTCGTGCAGGGGGCGGATGTCTGGCTCAATACGCCGCGTCGTCCTCTCGAAGCCTGCGGCACCAGCGGCATGAAGGCCGCCGCAAACGGCGCGCTAAACCTGAGCATCCCGGACGGCTGGTGGTGCGAGGCCTATGATGGCGAGAACGGTTGGGCAATCGGCCGGGGAGAGGAATACGAGGACACAATTCTCCAGGACCAACTGGAGGCACAGGCCATATATGAGCTGTTGGAGAAAGAGGTAATACACCTGTTTTACGACCGCTCCCGGGCCGAGCTTCCAAGAATCTGGATAGGCAAGATGCGTAACAGCATGCGCACCATCTGCCCGGTGTTTAATTCCCACCGCATGGTTGAGGAGTATATGGGCGCCTGTTATGTCAATGGCGCGGACGTCTGGAAGCAGCTAACGGAAAACAACTTCCAGCGCGCCAAAGAATTGGCGCAATGGAAGCAGAAGGTCATTTCCAATTGGAGCAAGATCAAGATCCGTTCCATCAATTTTGTCAACCATGCCGACGTATCTGTGGGCACGAAGCTTCCGGTTGACGCGGACGTTATTCTTGGTGAATTGAGTCCGGAGGACGTATTGGTGGAACTCTATTTCGGGCCTCTTAATTCGAAGCAGGAATTCGTTACCGCCAAGTCAATCGCCATGCAACCAGATGGCGAAAACAGCAACGGACAGTATAAATTCAAAGGCGATATTGAATGCAACGTGACGGGCAGATTGGGCCTTCAGGTCCGTGTCCGACCGCAGCATGATCTGCAGATCAATCCTTACGAGACGGGGAAGTTAATTTGGAATTAAGTACATCTCAGCGAATCCCCCTTTGAAAGCCTGTCCTGAGTTTAGCGAAGGGGGGACACGGAGGAATGTACTCTGATATCCTAGACAAAATATCCTTCAGCAAAATTCCCCGCGAAAGAATCACTTGACTTCTGCAATTCCTTTTCTATTCTTTTATTGCCTATTGGGAGACCTTTGCATTCCCGATTCCAAAATCTTCCAATCACCTGCATGAGAAACCTTAGGAGAGACGGGCATGAAATCTTCAACAAGATTAGTTCTGCTACTTTCTGCACTCATCTTCACGGCCACAATGGGATCTCCGCCCGCAACAGCGCTTAGCATCCACTCTTCCGTTTCAAAGAATCACAGCCTTTCCGAGACTTCGTCAGCATTTTATTTTTGGGGGGCAAACGGACACCGCATCGTGGGGCAGATCGCGGAGAATCACCTGTCCAAACGGGCGGCAAAAGCCGTAGCCGATCTCATCGAACCGGAGGGGCTTGCGCAGGTCTCGACCTGGGCAGACGAGATCCGCTCAGATCCCAAATGGAGTTTTGCCGCACCCTGGCACTACATCACCGTTGAAGACAACGAGACCTACGATAGACTTCCCGATACCCCCCGGAACGAGCAGGAAATCAAGAACATTGTCGATGCCATGCTGTATTGTGAGTCGGTGCTGCGTAATCCCGAAGCAAAGCGTGAGAAAAAAGTCGAGGCGCTGAAGTTCCTGGTCCATTTCGTCGGAGACATTCATCAGCCCCTGCACGTGGGACGGGGCGACGACCGCGGCGGCAACACGATCGAAGTAAGCTGGTTTTGGCAGCCCAGTAATCTCCATAGGGTGTGGGATTCCGGGATCATCGAGCAAGAACAGCTCAGCTTTACGGAGTACGTCCGATTTATCGATCACGCGACAGACCAACAAATCGCCGATTGGCAGAAGGCAACCTACCTGAACTGGGTCCATGAGTCCTTCGAGCTGCGCTCGAGCGTTTACGCCTTTGGAGCGCAGCAAGGAGATGACATAAAGCTAAGCTATGGGTATGCTTACAAGGCTACGCCGACTGTTAAGAAGCGGTTGGTGCAAGGCGGCGTGCGGTTGGCGGGGTTGTTGAATTCGATATTTCAGTAGGTGCCAGAACTGAGGGACACATCCAGCCTGATCTAAGGCGAAGTCAGGCCGCAGGATCACGGATGTATCCTGAATCCAAAAAACATCCTGTGTTTTTCTTACAGGTAGCTACCCATTCGAAGCTTAACCACGAATGAGCAAATCAACTATTCCCTCCCCTCCACCAAACTCCGGTCCTTCTCAAAATCCCACATGGTTTTGCGTTTCAGGTCGGCGGCGGCAAGCATGTAATCGATATAGGCATTAAGAAAGGAGAACTTGGCCTGGGTGAGTCTGTCTCTGTCGAGGGCGAGCTCCTGGCCGGTAATGTCGCCATTGTTGAAACGCTCGAGTGAAATGTCGAAGGCCCGCCGGGCGACTTCCTGATTCTTGCGCAGAACTTCCAACCGGCTTTCGGC
>JAUXJX010000372.1 GCA_030624545.1 Bacteroidota bacterium
ATCCTTCAACAAACAATGAAAGAATTCGAATTAATTATTGTGAATGACGGGTCATCCGATAATAGTGTGAGGATTATTAACTCATTTAAAGATGCGAGGATTGTTCTTGTAAATCAGGCGAATAGGGGTGCATCAGGCGCGAGAAATTCAGGGTTTGGAATTTCAAGAGGGAAATATATTGCCATAATGGATGCGGATGACATTTCCATAAAAACGAGATTCGAAGTACAAATAAAAGTTATGAATGATAATCCCAAATGCGTTGTGCTCGGGTCAAATGTTATGGTTATTGATGAGGGAGGAGATGGCATTTATTATACAAATCATGAGGCAAAAGAAATCAATCAGAAATCCAATGACGAAATAAAATATTACTTATTACATAGCTCCGTGATGATGAGAAAAGATGCCGTTTTATCAGTTGGCGGTTATAAAGAATTTCTAATCATGGCGGAGGATAAGATTTTATTTGTAGACCTGGGAAAAAAGGGTGATCTGCGAATCATCAATGATATCCTGGTTCAATATCGATTTTCGCCAGACTCACTTTCTATGATTCCAAAGAGAATCGGAAAACAAGTAAACAGGTTTATATCGTCGTATGAAAGAAACAACTGTTTTAGCAAGCAAGACCTTGAATTAATAAAGCGAATTAACAAACGGTTGAAGTATCGATTGCGCAATCGATTTAAATTAAGCAGGTATTATTTCAATATCGGAAATGCAAAATTGGAATGCGGCGATAAATATACCGCTCAGACGTATCTTCATAAGGCGATGAGACTTGACCCGCTGAACATCCACAACGTCTTTTCATTGACGTTGTCTTTTTTGCCAGATAAAGCCGTGAGGTTATGGAAGAATTACAGGAAGGATCGGGTCCGACTTTGAAATTAGACTATAAATCATGATGAATAACAACCAGGAAACCAGCTTTATTATTTGTACACGAGACAGGTTTGAAGAAATTGTGTGCTGTATCAAATCTATCTTAAATCAAACGGTGGCTCCTTATGAATTGATTATTGTTGATTCCAGTGAGAAAAAAGGACTCAATGAGTACTTGATGGTTGCTTTTGGTCGGTTTCCATTTCAATATTGTTATATTCAGACGAAACCGGGGCTTCCGTATCAGAGAAATGTGGGAATCGATCATGCAAAAGGCCGGTTTGTCACGTTTCTTGATGATGATATTGTCCTGGACGACAATTTTCATGAAGAGATATTGAAAACATATGAAAACAAGCCATCTGCCGTAGGTGTGGCGGGGATCATAACAAACGACAAAATATTCACGCCGGTCCAGGGATTTCTTAGGAGAGTGTTTCTGCTTTCCACGAGTTGGGGGAGGAATAACATTTTAGCGTCGGGTGAGACCGATTTTATTAACCCGGATCGATTAGAGGAGACGATCAAGGTGGAAATTTTGACGGGGGGATTGACCTGCTACCGGCGTGATATATTTGATGAATTCATATTTGACGCAGCTTTGACGGGTTATGCGTTAAAAGAGGATGTGGACTTTTCCTACCGAGTTTCACGAAAATATGATTTGTATATAACGCCTGGGGCGAAAACGACCCATGATCCTGCCCATATTTCAAAGAAGGACCCGAAAACGTTTATGTATATGTCAATGGTAAACTCATTTATGTTTTTCGAAAAGAATATGACTAAAAACGTGATGAGCGTTTCTGCATTTGCATGGTCTTTAGTCGGAAAGCTGCTCTATTCTTTTGTGCAGGCGGTGCGGTATAAAAATGGACAATGGATCATCGGATCAATGCAGGGTGTTATAGCCATAGCAAAATCAGTTATCAAGAATTGACAATTGTTGTAATAGAGCTGTTGTATGCGGGAAGCAGATCTATCATAAGGATAGGTCGCGATAATGTGGGCCTAAATGTGTTACACGGGTTTAGTCACTGGTTGCAGGGGGGAGGCGATGCGGATTGGATTCAGTGCCCTGTTGACTGAGGGGGGGCGGTCCGGAATCGGCCAGCACATCATCAATCTCCTGGGTGCCCTCCAGGAGATTGATCGCGCGAATCAGTACGTCATCTTCGTGCTGGCGGGCGATCGAAGTCTAGAGGCCATCACGGCCCCTAACTTCACGGTTGTCCGCGTTCCTGGGTTTTTCAGTCGGCCAATCGCGAGCATCCTCTGGCACTGGACCGTCCTCCCGATCTTGGTACGGCGCTGGCGCCTCGACCTCGTTCACCTGCCGAGCTACAGGCGCCTCTGTCCGCTGAGCCCTTGTCCGGTAGTGGTCACCGTCCACGACCTGGCTGTCCTCCACGAGCCGGCCAAGTACGGCAAGCTTCGCCACCTGTACGTAAGATCCGTCATTCGAAGACTTCTGAAACAATCCACACAGATTATTCCCGTGAGCGAGTCAACACGACAGGATGTTCTCGGGTTTGTGGGATTCAATCCCGAGCGAGTCTCGGTCAGCCACAACGGCATTGACCATAAGCGGTACTACCCCATGGACCGTGAATATTGCCGCGCCGAGGTAGCCCGACGATACGGAATCCATCCAGCGTTCATCCTCTGTGTCGCCAGGCTTGAACATCCCGGGAAGAACCTGGTCCGTCTGATCGAGGCGTTCACGCGCCTGAAAAGTGAGACCGGGTTGCCTCACCAGCTCGTCCTCGCCGGGGCTCGATGGAACGGGGCCGAGGCGATCTATCAGGCCGCCGAAGTGTCCGGCTTTGCCAAGGACGTTGTCTTCCCAGGCTTTGTCCCGGCGGAAGATCTACCCCTCTTCTATAACGCTGCGGACCTTTTCGTCCTTCCGTCGCTTCACGAAGGATTCGGCATCCCGGTCGTAGAGGCATTGGCCTGTGGCACGCCTGTGGCCTCGTCTAAGATTGCTGCGCTGACCGAAGTGGGTGGGAACGGAGTATTGTATTTCGAACCGCTAAATGTGCTCGAGATTCTCGAGACCATGGCTCGCTTGATCGACGATCCGCTCCTCCGGGGAAGGTGTCGGGAGCAGAGGCTGGAACGAGCGCGGCGATTCACGTGGGAGGAATCGGCAGACAAAACCCAAGCCGCGTATCGGCAAGCCGCGGGCCAGGAAGAAGCTATCCAAGCTCATCGCACAGTCTGGAGGGCAAAGTAATTATGGGATCGTGGGATTCGGCGCGTCATCGGCTTCTGATCGGCGATATCTGGGTGGATAACCTCACGACTGACGAATTGGTACATGAGATCATACAGCGCGCCCGTCGAGGGGTCCCCAGTCGTGTCTTTTACGCAAATGCCCACTGCGTAAACGTAGCAGCGTGGGACCAGGACTACCGTGCCATCCTGCTGGCGGCAGACGTGGTATACCCGGACGGGTACGGGGTGATTCTCGCTTCACGCATCCTCGGGGAGCCGCTGCGAGCCCGGGTTACGGCCTCTGATTGCTTCGTGGACTTCTGTAAAGCCTCGGCGGTGGAACGTATCCGGCTCTTTCTACTGGGTGCGAGCCCCGCGGTCGTGGAAGCTGCCGCAAC
>JAUXJX010000080.1 GCA_030624545.1 Bacteroidota bacterium
CAAGAGGCGCCCATTGCCAAACGGTTTCTCTGCATCAATCGTGACGATGTCCAGATCGCGGTTCAGACCACGGTGTTGGAATCCGTCATCGAGAACAAACACATCCGGATTCAACGTCGACAGCGCAAGTTCTCCTGCCCTACGGCGATCTGGATCGATGAAGACGGCACCGTTTTTGAGGCTCCTTGCCAAAAGACGCGGCTCATCACCGGTGCGGGAAAAAGGAACTTCCGAAAGATTTTCCCGGTTCAGTATAATCGTCTCCCGCCCGGTTCGGCCATAGCCGCGGGTCAGGATCGCCACTTGCTGATTGTCTTGATTAAGCAGCTCGGACAAGAACCGCGTTACCGGTGTTTTCCCCGTACCACCAACCGTGATATTTCCAACGCTGATTACCGGTTTGGGCAGATGCTTCGCTTTCACAATGTCCAAACTGTATCCCCAATTGCGCATATTTACAGCGCCCCCATATATTTTTGACAAAGGCAACAAAAGCATAGACATATGTTCAGGCGGAGAAAAAGGCATGTGCGCCGCTTTCCTGTTCAACCATATTTCGGCTTTTTGTAGAGCGACTGAACGAATCAAAGCGTTTTTTCTGCATGGTCTTTCATCAAAGAAACAGCCAATTCGGCAACGCGGGCATTTGCGCCGGCAGTTCCCAATTTACGGCGTATCTCGTCAAAGCCTTCCAATAGCTCTTCCCTGCTTCCTGAATCATGTAGAAATTTGTGTAGCATGTCTGCCACCCGTTTAGGGTTAAAATCGCGCTGGACGAACTCCGGCACTATCTCTTTCCCGGCCACGATATTCGCCAGGCAGATGTTTTTCACTTTCACCAGCCGTTTTGCCACCATGTAATTCAGAGGTGAGACACGGTAAACCAGCACAAATGGGGTGCCGATAATTGCGCTTTCGAGCGTTGCAGTTCCGGAGGCTACCATCATGACTGTTGAATATTTCATCAACTCGTAGGTGTCGCGTACCATTCGGGCAGGAATGCCGGACAGGCACTTATCATAAATTTCCAGAGGCAGATTCTCTGAGACACTCAGTGCAACCTGGCTGCCCGGGTTCATTCTCACAAAGTATTGAGCCGCTTTCATCATCTCCGGAAGCAAACGATGAATTTCCTGCTCCCGGCTTCCCGGAAACAGCGCCAGGATTGGTGCATTTTCATCCAGATCGTATTTCTGCAGGAATTCTTCCCTGGAAAGAGAAATATGAATGACCTCGAGTAAGGGGTGGCCCACGAATGTAACGGACACATTATGGTTCCGGTATAACTCCCGTTCAAATTCTAAAATCACGGCCATATGGTCTACGAGTTGGGCGATTTTCGGAATTCGTTTTTCTCCCCAGGCCCATACCTGGGGACTAATGTAATACAAAACGCGAATCCCTCTGTCATGGGCGATTTTTGCAATTTTGAGATTAAAGCCGGGATAATCGATCAGGATAGCCAGCGATGGTTTCCTCTCGTCAATCAGCGTTTCAATCCGCCTCATGGCTTTCCGTATAAAAGGCAGATGCTTTACTACCTCCAGGAATCCGATTATGGCCATTTGCGAAATGTCAAATTCGGTCTCAACCCCTGCTTCACGCATGCGCGGCCCGCCAATGCCAAAAGCAGAAAGGCCGGGTTCAAGTTTTAGGAGCTCCCGAACCAGTCCCGCGCCATGCAGGTCTCCGGATCTTTCACCAGCTATGATCAGTACGTCGTTCATCTAAGTCGGATCGATTCTTAGGTTTCAAAGCCGTACAAAAAGGAATAAGACATGGCGTAATAGCGTACAGGATATAATGCCGTGGCAAATTGGGAAAACGAAATACTCAGATCCATCAGGGCAGTCGATTTAGGCAATATTGGATGGATTTCAGACTGTGATGGGTGAACTCACACCATCGATACTTTGCTATGATTCAGCTTGATCTGATCCAGGATTTGTTGTGCCACTTGCAGCGCCAGGAGGCCGTCTTCCCCGGAGACAACCGGTCTTTCGTTTTGCAAATTAGCTTGAACAAAAGACTGCAATTCGGCCTTTAACGCGTTCTTTTCTTCGGCCTGCACCTTGACATAGCTGATCTGTTTGCGAACTCCATTCTTCTCGATCACTCCCCAGGGAATTGGCGAGCTTGCCGGGGCATCTTTGGGAAGGTTCTGCAGCCTATACACTTCGGAAACCCCCTGGAGCAAATCCATCGACGTATATGAATCCGGTTGGAAGAGTCGCATTTTGCGCATTTTTTTGAATGAAATCCGGCTGGCGGTTAGATTGGCCACGCAGCCATTTTCAAATTGCAGGCGGGCATTGGCTAGGTCTTCGCTGTCTGAAATCACAGAAACACCACTAGCGTCAATTCTTTGAATTGGGCTTCTCACCAAGGTGTTTACCAGGTCAATATCGTGGATCATCAGGTCTAAGACGACCGCCACGTCCGATCCGCGCGGATCGAATGAGGCGAGACGGTGCGCCTCGATAAACATGGGATTCATGTCATCCAGGTTAAGGCCTCGAAATGCCGGGTTAAATCGCTCGATATGTCCTGCCTGGAACAGTGCGGAATTCTTGCGGGAAAGATCCACCAGTTCTTGCCCCTCTTCTACCGTGGCCGCGATGGGCTTTTCGATGAAGACTGACCTGCCGGACCGAAGCGCCTGTGCTGCAAGTTCGTAATGGTTAACGGTCGGCACGGCGATGGTCACTGCTTCAACCTCTTCAATCAGACTTTCAAAAGCCTGGCAATACTTCAAGCCAAATTCTTCTGCAACTTTGTTGCCGCGCTCGGGATTGATGTCGTGCACGGCAACAAGCGAAGCCGACGGAATCTGCATGAAGTTTTGAATGTGATAGGTCCCAAGTTTTCCAACGCCGGCAACGCCGACCTTAATTTTCTCCACATTACCTCCCAGGGAAACGGTCAATTTGCGGTTACATTTGAGGAAAACTGAATTGGGCCGGGTATCATTTTCCTTTGAGTTGGCGACTCGTCTTGCTTGAGGATTGTTGATTCAAGCGTTGGATTTCATCCCGCAGTTCCGCCGCCCGCTCAAATTCCATCATCGCGGCGGCAGTGTACATCTCTTTTTCGAGAAATTCCAGTGTTTCTTCGAGTGCCATATTATCGCGGGGTAGTCTGATGCTGGGCGGTGTCTCCCACTTAACGGTCTTGGCATCTGCCACACGCGTCGTCCCCAATACATCCTCAACAGACTTGTAAATGGTTGCCGGAGTGATTCCGTGCTCTACATTATACTGATGCTGAACAGTCCGGCGACGATTGGTTTCGTCTATAACCTTTTGCATGGAGTCCGTCATCCTGTCTGCATAGAAAATTACTTTCCCGTCCACGTTTCTCGCAGCCCTGCCCGCCGTCTGCATGAGTGATCTCTCGGAGCGCAGAAAGCCTTCTTTATCGGCATCCAGTACGGCCACCAGGCTAACCTCGGGAAGGTCCAAACCTTCTCGCAGCAGGTTGATGCCGACCAGCGCGTCAAAGTCGGCCAGGCGCAAATCCCGCAGTATCTCCACACGATCGAGCGCATCAATTTCAGAATGGAGATAACGGACTCGCACACCGGCATCGGACAGATAGTCGGTCAGGTCCTCCGCCATTCTCTTGGTCAGGGTAGTCACCAGAGTCCTTTGGTTCCTTTCCGCCTGCTCCTTGATTTCTGCTATCAGATCATCGATTTGGCCTTTTGTGGGCTTCACCTCGATTCTCGGGTCCATCAACCCCGTGGGCCGAATGATCTGCTCCACAACGACGCCCTTGCATTTCTCCAGCTCATGAGCAGCGGGAGTTGCCGATGCAAAAATCACCTTGTCAACCATGTCTTCATACTCTTCGAAAACGAGCGGGCGATTGTCAAGAGCAGAGGGAAGCCTGAAGCCGTGCTCCACCAGGGTCTCTTTTCTGGAGCGGTCGCCGCGATACATTCCTCCAATCTGCGGGATGGCCGCATGTGATTCATCGATTATGGTCAGGTAATCCGGCGGAAAGAAGTCGAGGAGTGTAAATGGCCGTTCCCCCGGCTTCCTGTTGGTAAGATGGCGGGAGTAGTTTTCGATCCCCGAACAGTAGCCGAGCTCCGTCATCATCTCGATGTCATAGTTTGTTCGCATTTCCAGCCGCTGCGCCTCGAGAAGCTTATTCTGGCCGCGCAACTCCTCAAGCCGCTCCGCCAGCTCTACTCGAATCGCCTCAACCGCTTTTTCCAATGTCGGCCGGCTGGTAACATAATGCTTTGCGGGATAGATTGCAACGCGTGGCATATCCCTCACGATTTCTCCGGTGAGGGTATTAATGGTGTATATTGAATCGACCTCATTGCCGAACAGCTCGATTCGCACCGCCATCTCATCGTAGGCCGGGAAGACCTCCACGACATCTCCGCGCACGCGGAAGGTGCCGCGCTCGAAGTTAAGATCGTTCCTGGCGTAGTGAATTTCCACCAATTTCCTGAGGATCTCTTCCCGCTCGACCGTCTCACCGCGCTCCAAAAACAGCATGAGATTCTTGTATTCCTCAGGCGAACCCAAACCATAGATACAGGACACCGAAGCAACTACGATAACGTCATCTCTTTCAAGAAGTGAGCTGGTTGCCTTGAGCCGCATGCGGTCGATATCATCATTGATGGAAGAGTCTTTTTCAATGTATGTATCCGTCGTCGGGATGTACGCCTCCGGTTGGTAATAATCGAAGTAACTGATGAAATACTCAACGGCATTATCAGGAAAGAAGGTTTTGAATTCTCCGTAGAGCTGTGCTGCCAGGGTCTTGTTGTGAGATATGACCAACGTCGGCCGGCCATAAGCCACGATCACATTGGCCATGGTGTAGGTTTTGCCGGAACCGGTTATCCCGAGCAGAGTCTGATATTTTTCAGACCGCGAAAGGCCATCCGTCAACTCCTTGATAGCCCTGCCCTGATCGCCGCTCGGCTCAAAATCGGACCTCAGCTTGAATTCCGTCATTCCATGTTCACAGACAGTTACGGTTCACATGTATCATTCACAAAAACATCACGCAAAGGCGCTAAGGCGCTAAGGCGCTAAGAATATTAAACATATAAAAGATACATTTCATACTTGGTTTCTAAAAGACGGTTAGATAATAACTTCACGTTTATTTGTTAATTTGATGTTCTTAATCCTTTGCGTTCTTTGCGACTTTGCGTGAGCGAATTATTCAGGTTCAGATTTCCAATTGCTGAAAATTAATATAAATTTATGAGGCTTGAAAATCAAGCTCGATTGGCGGATCCTGACAGGAGGGTAGTTCGTTCAACTTGTCCGGCTTCAAAAGACTGTGAAAAACCTTGCAAATATGTCGTGCTCCGAATAAATTAGACACGATCTTTCAGCAATCAGCCGTTGAGGAGAAGATAGTGCAGGCAATTATCATGGTAGCGGGGAAAAGTACGCGAACTTATCCCCTTACACTCACGCGTCCGAAACCTCTTTTGCCGATCTTGAATCGTCCCCTCATTTACTACAACCTGGATCAGCTGGTTGGCCTGGTTGATGAGGTAATCCTGATCGTGGGTTACCGCAAAGAAATGATCGAGCGCGAATTAGGACGGGAATACCGCGGCATTCGGCTCATATACCAGGAACAAGAAGAGCAGTTGGGCACAGGGCATGCTGTTCTCCTAGCCGAGCGCCACGTGAAGGGTAAATGCATTGCAATGAACGGAGACGACCTCTTCGCGCGGGATGACATCTCTCGGCTGCTTGAATTCCGGTTTGCTGCGCTGGCCATGCCGGTTGCCAATCCCGAACTTTACGGGGTCTATGAATTGAATGATGTAGGGCTGGCCACAAATCTGGTCGAAAAGCCGCGTGAGAACATCGGCAATCTTGCAAACGTGGGATGCTATATTCTCGATACCGAAATGTTCGACGAGTTGGAAAAGACTCCAAAGAGCGAAAGGGGCGAAATCGAGCTCACTACGGCCATACTAAATATTTCCAGGCGCGAGCCATTTCATGTGCTTTCGATCACTGGCTACTGGCTGCCCACTGGATTTCCCTGGGATTTGTTGAGCACACAGAATTTCATGTTCTCCCGGAATTTTGAGCACAGCATAGCAGGAACCGTGGAGCGTGGTGCGAAACTGGAAGGTCCGATTCAGCTAGCCGGAGACAGTGTAATCCAAAATGGCGCTGAGGTTCTCGGGCCCGTGAGTATTGCGAGTGGCTGCAATATCTCTTCATCGGCCCGAATCGGCCCCTATTCGAGTTTAGGCAAAGGTGTAAGGATTGGGGCCGCCAGCCACATTGAGCAGTCAATCATAATGGATGGAAGCCGCATAGGACCTGGAAGCTCGATCGCCTATTCGGTGCTCGGCGAGGGCGTGATCCTGGATAGAGATTGCCTGTTGTCCCATACCAGCAGAGATGACGAATCGGTCAAATCCAGGGTTAAGGGTCAAGTTATAGACAGCGGACTCCGGCATTTGGGAGCCACGCTGGGAGATAAGGTAGTGTTGGCACAAGGCAATCGTGTGGCCGCAGGATGCAAGTTATGGCCGGGAATTCACACCGAGGCGGATCAAGTCATTGAGCACGATCTAACTGCCGATTAGTTTCTGTTGCAAAACTCATATTTTTATGGATCATCCAAGAATTTGTTGAAGGTTCTATCCTTGAGTGCAGAGAAGACTATGTTTAAGGGATGACGATGCATTATTTGCATAATGGGCTAAAGCCCTATAAAATGGGTACTATTTCAATCCCCCCGCCATAAATGATGGAGCTATTCATTTGTTTTTACATACTTTAATAGCCATCCCGGCGGGCCGGGACGTGGACCCTATGAATCCTGACGTTTGTGGGGTCTCAACCCCTACCCCCCAATACACGACTTAAGATGGGCGCCCGGAATGCTTGAATTGGTACTTCAAGCAAGAAGTGGTGTTGCCTGCGTTAGATTTCGAGAAATTCGCTTGATGATTGGAGAATTCCATCATAAGTTGTAATCTACTTAAATTGAAAGGAACTCTTTTATGGTAATGAAAAAGCTGCGGGAACAAGCCAAGATATTTTTAGTTATCGTGATCGTATGCTTTGTCGGTCTCATCGTATTCGAATGGGGTATGGACGTAACCGGCCTACGCCAACAGCCCAATGTTCTGGGCGAAGTAAATGGCGAAAAAATCATGGCAAATCAGTACAGCCAAGCTCTTCAAAATCAAATTGAGGCTAGAAGACAGCAGGGTGCCGTGGAGCTTACCGACCAGGATATCACCCTGTTAGAAAACCAGGTCTGGGAGGGCATGATTCAAGAAGTTCTGATGCGGCAAGAAATTGAAAGGCTTGGAATTGCAGCCACAGACAGCGAAATCGTATCGACACTGAAACATAATCCCCCGGCCATAATCCGCAACAATGAGAATTTCCTCACAGACGGCCAATTCGATATGCAAAAATATCTCTCGGCCCTCTACGATCCCAGGAATGTGAATAACTGGCTGCCTATCGAACAGTACCTGAGATCCAGTATCCCATACCAAAAGCTGCAAAACCAGATCGTAGCCTCCGTCC
>JAUXJX010000278.1 GCA_030624545.1 Bacteroidota bacterium
AGGAGCCTTGCCAGGCTGGCTCGTTCAGGAAACCGTCAATTTTCGGCGAAACCTTGCGGTCGGCAACAACGATAGAGCCGGGCGAATCTGCATGCAGAATTGTTGATGGGAAAAAAGAGATACTGAGAGCAAGACACACCGAAAGGGTCTGCTTCAACACTCGAATAGCACCATGAAACGTTACTTGACACATGCATACATTATATCGAATTTGATGTCAAAATTCAAAGGTTTATCAAGCAGATTCAGAAACTCTTTATAGGTATGGTCCCTTTTGTTTAAATGCCTGGAGCTAAATACACATTTATTATTGCATTTGCGGCCAGCGCTAGTTAATATAATTCTTTGAAACCCTGTGCCATTCATGATTCGACTGGAGATGAAAAATCCATCATTATTATGTGGCCGCCCGGATTCTTCTAAACTCAAAATGTGGTAGTTCATCCAATTCAAGAAATCTTTATCACTCACAAGCAAGACACCAATGACGCCAAAAGAAAAATGGGTCCATTTTTGGCTATTTGGGCCCGAATTCGGCTGTGTTAGGCGTGAGCTGCCCATTATCGAGACTCTTGAAGCCAGCCACAACGTTTTGCTCGTCGTTCACAAGAACCATGTCTCTCCACTTCGCGAATACTTCAAGGACTCTCAAGTGGAAATCATCCCGTACCGGCATGGCATCAATCTTGAGTACGACATGTATCTGAATCTGAATCTCGGCGGAAGTATGCTAACCCTGGCGAGATTTGCAGCCTATCAATGGATAGGGGACTACCGCATTTTTAGAAACAGCATCAAATATTTCACCCCGGCGGTCATCATTTCTGATTTCCTGCCTTACGTTTCTTTATGGGCCAGATTTCATCATGTGGCGACAATTGGCGTTTATAACTATGCCTTTGCCTATACCCACTTTGGCAAAGGAATCATAAACAGATTGTTGAACCATCTCGTGCCAACGCTATTTCCAGTAGCTTACAGAATACCCAATCGGATGTTCATAGAGTCAATCTCGAGAAGAGAATTGAGGAATGGAACATGCATTCCGATCATTAAGAGGCATTTGCAGGAAGGCGCTTCCTGTAACTCGAAGGACAATTTTTTCATCGCCCTGGGCGGGAAATCAGATCCCAGAGCCATCCTGGAAAAATTTGAGAAGGTGCATCAAATAGCGCCCCAACTGAAATTCTGGATTGCCCCGAGAAATGAAGACGAAATACTTGACTCAAAAGAGATTTTTCACATCGTAGATTTAAACAGCCCATTCTCGACTTTCGAGATTATGGAAAAGGTGGATGGGATTATTTCAAAAGCCGGTTTCTCTACTGTCGCCGAGGCATTGCAATTCAAAAAAAAATTATTTATCATTAGACTTGAGAACCACCCCGAAATCATGGAAACCGAAAGGACGCTTTTGGAATTGGGACTCGCCAGATCCATTTCGCTGGACTCAGAGCCTGATGAACTTGTAAAGGTTCTCACCACTCCTTTTGACAGCAGGACAGAGGTCAGCATTGATGGCATGAATCATGTTCTCAACGAAATCAAAAGATGGGTATAGGAACGTCTGAATGCTGACAGTTTTATTCGCTATACTCGCAGTCACATTATTCTTCTACGTGGCTTCGATCATGGTGCTAAAAAGGGGGATACGAAGGCTGACCTTAGAGTCAACACGTGAGCAAGATATGTCGTTCGGGGAAATGCCGACCGTATCGGTGATTGTAGCGGCGCGAAACGAGGCGGATAATTTGCCCAGGCTTATTGAATGTCTGCAAAAGCAAGATTATCCACAGGACAAGCTGGAAATCTGTATCGTGGACGACCGCTCCGAAGACGACAGTTGGGAAATCCTGATCGGTGCCCGCGAGAGATATCCCAATCTGAAGGCCGTTAGAATCACAGACGTTCTACCACATTTTGCGCCGAAAAAGCGGGCGTTGGATCGAGCGATCAATGAGACTTCGGGCGAAATCCTTCTGTTCACCGATGCAGATTGCACGCCGCCTGCAACCTGGGTGCGCGCAACTGCCGCCTGTTATGGAAATAATGACGTTGTTGTGGCCGGCTATTCGCCCTATCGATTCGACAAACCGACGCCGTCGATCATCAGGGGCATGCTTTCCCTTGAGTTGTTTTCCTTGGCGGCTGTGGCTGCCGGCAGCATCGGTTCCGGCTTCCCACTAACGGCCATAGGCTGCAACCTCAGTTATAGAAGAAAAACCTATTTTGCCACCGGAGGCTTTGAGCCGATCAGCCAGTGGATCTCCGGAGACGACGATCTGTTCGTTCTAACCGTAGCCCGAAGAAAACTAGGTGAGTTCGCCTACGCAATCTCCCCCGGGGCATTCGTACCGGGCGCTGCACCAACAAACTGGAAGGAATTCTGGCACCAACGAATCCGCTATGCGAGCAAGGGAAGGCATTATCCATTGTTGATGACTGCTGGGCTGGTTGCCGTTTATCTGATGAATGCGCTCATCTTCACGGGGAGTATATCGCTGCTGCTTTTTCAAACAGCGTTTGGCTATACGGCCGTTGTGGCATGGCTGGTCAAAGCCGTTACTGAATACAGCTTTCTTCGCCAGTCAGCGGACGCTTTTCGTGAAAGAAGACTGCTGAAATACTTTTTGCCGGCTGAACTGATTCATCCACCCTATATTTTGATTTTTGCTTTTCTCGGGCTTTTCGGCCGCTTCCGCTGGAAAGATGAGTCTTATTACAAAACCCGAAAGACCGGGCCTGCAATTGCAACGCCTGATCCATCGACCTTCAGAACATAGGTAAGCTTTATGCATTCTTCCCAATATGAGGTAGCCATCATCGGCGGCGGGATTATCGGTCTGGCTACCGGCCTGACGCTGGTTTCAAGAGGCAATAACTCAATGATCGTTGTAGAAGCAGAAGAAAAACTCGCGGCTCATCAAACGTGCCACAACAGCGGCGTAATCCACTCGGGGCTGTACTACACTCCAGGCTCACTCAAGGCGAAGAATTGCGTGGCTGGACGGGAAGCGCTTTATCAATTCTGCGAAAGCCATGGGATTCACCATGAGCGCTGCGGCAAAATAGTGGTCGCTACCCGCGAAAATGAGATTCCCTTTTTGAACGAACTGGAGAGAAGAGGAAAGGCCAACGGGCTGCAGGGCATCAGGAGGTTGGGGAAGGAAGAGATCAACGAGTACGAACCTCACGCCGCCGGCATGGCCGGGCTCTATGTTGATGAAACCGGTATCGTCGAGTATCTCGCAGTAGCTGAGAAGTTTGCCGGCTTGATTCAAGAAGGCGGCGGAGCCATTCAAAAAAATACCCGGGTCGCAGGCATGCAGAGAAATCTCAACGAATTGCACCTTGAAACCAACTCGGGTGAAATCTGCTGCCGTAATCTAATCAACTGTGCGGGCCTGCACTCGGATAGAATCGCGAAACTGTGCGGCTTGAATCCCGGACTCATGATCGTTCCTTTTCGCGGCGAATATTACGAATTGACCCAGGATCGCGTCCACCTGGTAAAGAATATGATTTATCCTACTCCTGATCCACGCTTCCCATTCCTGGGCGCTCATTTTACCAGAATGATCCAAGGCGGCATAGAAGCCGGTCCGAACGCGGTACTGGCCTTGAAGCGAGAAGGCTATTCCAGGTGGGATTTTTCTCCGCGAGATGCCTGGGAGACCTTTACCTATGGGGGGGCCCTTCGGCTGTTCTCGACCTACTGGAAAACGGGATTTGGTGAAATCTACCGTTCCCTTAGCAAAAAAGCATTTGTCACGGCACTGCAGAAATTGGTGCCCGAAATCTCACCCGACGACGTAATGCCCGCGGGAGCCGGAGTCCGGGCCCAGGCTGTGGCATCCGATGGATCGCTCGTGGATGATTTTAGGATTTTAGAATCGGAGAGGATGATTCACGTGCTGAATGCCCCATCGCCGGGGGCAACTGCATCCCTGAGTATTGGTGAGACAATCGCCGGCATGGCGGTTAAGAATTTCGGTCTGTTATGATCATTTGCACTGCGATTAAGAGGCTGTGTGAAAACACTCTTAACCACGCCTGCTTGCCCTGTCTCAGCAGGCTGCTGCAAAACAAATAGGACATGAAAAGAATAGCAGAGATTTTATAAACGAGCATCCTGAGTAGCCGATAGCATCACCGTCGGCGTATCGA
>JAUXJX010000231.1 GCA_030624545.1 Bacteroidota bacterium
GGGTTTATACGAGTCTCCCAAACTCCGTATAGACAACAGATATTGTCTCATAAGAAGCATTTTCCTTCTAGTTATTGGACATTATGCGACGCGTATAAACTCCTATTTTTTTCACAGCATATCGGCGGGGATTTGAATACCTGCTGCTCTAGGGTATTTTAGTCTATTCAGTCAATATCAACTTCTCCTGCTGCTCTCCTTCCACGACAACCTGGCCATCCAAGGTAATGAGTACATTGATTTCGGTTCGGACCGCCATCTCGCCTTCAAGGTAGATACCCGGTTCAATGGAAAAGCAGATGCCCGGCATAAGTTTCCGTTCGTCCCTGGTTTCGAGGTTGTCGATATTCGCCCCATTTCCATGCACTTCCTCACCTATCGAGTGGCCCGTTCGATGGACGAAGTAATCGCCATAGCCGGCATTCTTGACGACGTTACGGCAGGCATCGTCGACTTCCCATCCGTGACAGGTTTCCCCACTGGCGAATTTCTGACGCACAAAATTGAGGGCAGTATTTCTGGCGTCAAGCACGACATCAAACATCTCCACATATTTTGCCGGCGGTTCGCTGCCAATGTAGCCGCACCAGGTAATGTCATAGAATATAGATCCCGGCTCCTTTTTCTTGGCCCAGAGATCGATCAAAACCGTATCACCCTTTTTGACCACATAGCTGTTCTCCGGGGTCGGTTCGAAATGGGGATTGGTGGGATGGTCATTCACGCCCACGATCGGGTGCTCACCGTTGTCAGTAAGGCCTTCCTCTTCGAACCGGCCGACGATGAATTGTTGGATTTCGTATTCTGTCAAGCGGCGGTTGTCGCGTATTGCCTTGCCAATTTCTTCAAATGCCTCATTTTTGATTCCCTGGATGATTCCGCCGGCCTCTGCATGAGAGCGAAAACCGGTTTCGTCAATTCTGGCTTCAAAGAGCTGAACCAAATCCGCAGAAGAAATGACCGTATGGCCGAAGCTGCGCACTAATTCAATCGTTCCCGCATCCACCATTGAAATGTATGGGATATTATTCATGGGGGAATATTGCATGGCTATTTTTTTCGGCTCTCCCAGAATCACTTTCAACTCTGCGTGAAGCTGCTCCCAGGGTAGATAGTGTTTCTGTGAGCCGGGAAGGGACCCCAGCTTTGTCGGCTCTACGGTGTGACAGAGCCTTGTAGGCTCCCCCTCCGCCGGAACATAATAAAACCAGCGTCGCGTGGTCATTTTATCCAAATCCAGTCCGAGGATCCTGTAGGCAAGGTGATCCTGGTTGTGAAAATCATAGAACAGCCAACCATCCAGGCCGGCGTTGCGAAGTTCGCTTTGAATTTCGGAAAGATTCATGATTTTGCTCCTAGATATGATTCAAACACCGAATAACACCGAATAACACCGAAATGCAGCGAGATTCTTTCAAAAGACAAGCTGTTTCCCATATGCCTTGAGCATAAATGAACCTCTTAACTCAACTTCTTTGCATCCTGAGTAGCCGACAGCCTCACCGTCGGCGTATCGAAGGGTTACTCTCCCATCACTTTGATGACTGCTCTTTTCCGGCGCCTGCCGTCGAATTCCGCGTAATATACCTGCTGCCAGGGGCCGAAATCACACCTACCATCAGTAACGGGGATTATCACCTCGTGGTGCATTAACAGGTTTTTCAAATGCGCATCTCCGTTACTTTCGCCAGTGCGGTGATGCCGGTAATCAGGACCTTTCGGCGCCAGCTTTTCCAGCCAGTCGTCTATGTCCTGGATGAGGCCGGATTCGGCGTCATTTACGTAAACGGAGGCCGTGATGTGCATGGCGGATACCAGCACCATACCTTCCTGGACGCCGCTCTTTTGCACGGCTGCTTCCACTTTGTCCGTTATATTGATGTACTCCCGCAGCTTCTGAGTCTCAAACCAAAGATATTCCGTATGGAATTTCATCTCTCCTCCAGTTCGAACATTATGTCTAGGATTGAAGAAATGCTAATGATCAAAATAGATTTGCATGAATTAAAAAGCAAGGGATTTGGGTCCAAGTGTAGCGCACTGCTAATTGTATCTAGATTGCGTACAAAATTGTAGACTTTAGTTTCGTCGTGATAACTCATGTTGTTATTTCATTTGTGTTGGTGTATATTTGTTTAAAATATTGGGAAGTTGTTTTTTGGACTTTCCGAATCAGCCCAGCTTATGAAGACCACTCGCTATTTCGAGTTCATAAGGACTCGATCGGATAGAAGGATCATCAAGGCAATCATGAAAGTCAAATTCTTTCCGGATACAGATACAGCTCATATAGAGTTCAGCAATCACGAGGTCTTTGAAACCAGAGAAATAAATAGAGACATCTTCATCGATCTTGACAAAGATGGCAATCTTGTCGCTATGACAATCGAACATGCCAATTCTCAGGCAGACATTTCAGAATTTTCCTATCAACGGATTAGCAAGAGTGCCTAGCAAGTGCGCAATTGGAAGAGTTCTTTTTCTAGTGTTCATATTATGGCTTTAGGATGGTCAGCTACATTTTGGACAATTCCTTATGAGAGTAATCCTTTTCGACATTGACGGAACTTTGTTGCACAGCGGTGGAGCGGGGAAGAGGGGAATGACACAGGCTTTCGCAGAGGTTTTTGGCGCTCCGGACGGTCTTGCAAATATCCAGCTTGGCGGAAAGACTGACCCGCAGATACTGGAAATTGCCCTTGCAAACCACAACGTTACTACAGATCGGAATGGGAAGGATAAATTCAAAGAAAGATATTTTGAACTGCTGGAAGTGTTAATTGAACAGGATTTGCCCGGCAAAGGACTCTATCCCGGAGTTGAAGAAGTGCTTTCCCGCCTGGGAGATGCGGACGACTTGAAACTCGGCCTGCTCACCGGTAATTGGCAGCGCGGGGCACAGCTTAAGTTGGGCCATTTTGATTTGAGAAAATATTTTGGCTTCGGGGCATTCGGTGACGATGCCTTCGATAGAGATGAACTCTTGCCCTTTGCCCTGGATCGCTGTCGGCGAGACGGGGAGCTGGAGCCTTTAGCAGACCAGACCATTGTTGTTGGTGATACTCCGAGTGACGTTCGATGTGCCCAGGTTCATGGCGCGAAAGCCCTCGCCGTCGCGACCGGCCACTTCTCTTTTGATGAATTGAAAGCCAGCGGCGCCAATTGGATTTTTGAAGATTTATGTGATGTGGATGAAGTTGTATCCATTCTGTCTGCGGATTCCGATTTATGATCCAGACAGGAATACCTTACCGGAGTTGACCTCGCCCAAGTTGGCCTGACTCCATAGTGTATTTCGTCGAGGAGTTCAACTCCCCGACGAGCGGGGCAGGAAAAAATAGAGTGTCACACTCCGACGGAGCTTGTCCTGAACAAAGTGAAGCGCTCAGTGCGGACACTTCGACGGAGCCTATCCTGAAGGCGTTCATACTAAAATTACAAGCCTGTCACATACGCCTTTTATTTGCCAATCTTTGAGTGATTCAATATCTTTTACTGCTATTTTAGAACTGATCCATTTTGCAGGAAAGTGTTGGTTTTCTTCGCTTTCTTAACGCCCAGTGATTCCGGAATCGCCAATTCAGGAGAAAATATGCGCAAAGTAAGGATTTGTTCGCTATCGGTTGGTTTCGCCGTTCTGTTGTCTCTTGCCGGTGGCGCTCGCTGTCAAATCGGGATGCTTGGCTACGGTCAATATCTTAGACAGGGCCTGGTTAATGGGGGCATTGGCTACGCCTCTATCGATAACGAATCATACGTTGCCATCACCTTTCACCCGGAGCTGGCTGTTGACAAGGTCGGAATAGGATTGAACGTCTATTTCCTTTATAACACTCGCACCGGGCATATTCGCTCTCAGGATTGGGATGAGGATTACGACTACTTTCGCCTCATACGCTACGCCCGCTATGGCTGGAAAGGGGATAGTTTCTATACAAGAGTCGGAACGCTGGATGCCGCCAGACTGGGACACGGCTTCATCATGAATTATTACACCAACGAAGCCTCATGGGACAGGCGAAAAATAGGCCTGGTTCTGGACGTTGATTTCGGCCGGTTTGGCTTTGAGAGCATCGGGAGTAACCTGGGCAGAGCCGAAATCATCGGTGGAAGAGTCTACTATAAGCCACTAAGAGACATCACGTCTATGCCGGTAATCAGAAATCTGACAGCCGGCGCAACCTTTGTCACCGACCTCGATCCTGACGAAGATCGAGACACTGAAGGTGATCGAGTGACCGTTTATGGGCTGGACGTTGAGCTGCCGTTTATTGACACAGATTTGCTCTGGACCGCTGTCTATACCGATTTTGCCAAGATTGACAATTTCGGATCTGGGCGTGCCATTGGCGTCGGGGTGCGTTTAAAAAACCTCGGAGGTCTGGCGCGTGTTGAAGCCAGACTGGAGAGACGCTGGTTGGGAAAGGAATTCCTGCCTGGCTATTTCGATGCCTTTTACGAAATCGACCGGTTTGTCCCGCTGCCGTCCGGATCCGGTGTGTATAAGAAGGATTTGCTGAAAGGAATACAGGAGGAGAGGCGCGGGATTTTTGGCGAGCTGTATGCCCGTGTCCTGGGTCTGGTAGATGTTTTCGGAAGTTATCAAAAGCTGGACGATGA
>JAUXJX010000525.1 GCA_030624545.1 Bacteroidota bacterium
CTGGAAGATGTTGAATTGATTCTGTGCAATCTGACCGGCGAGCCGGTCTGGCCGAGAATCAGTTCCACGAAAGTGGCATGGGTTGTAACCTATCGTCAAAGTAATGGCGCAAGGATGATTTTTTATGTAGAAGCCTATGACGGGATTTTTCTGGGGAAGGGGTAAATGATAATTTTATATCTCTTTTCGGCAAAAAAAATGAGGGCACAAATTGATTTAACTGCGGAGGCAATCAAGGAAACTTGATCGGAGAGAACCGCCGTGTTAGGCATACCTCATATGCAGAAAAACGAACAATGCAATTGAACATTTGGCTAAATTTTTATAACTTTAGGTTAAAATTAAAAAAGGACTTCTTATGTCTTATAGAGTAAATGTCATAATTGAAAAGGATCATCATGGATATTATGCGTATTGTCCTGATCTTGAAGGCTGTCAAACTCAGGGTGACAATTTCGAAGAAGTCATGGATCATATAAAAGAAGCAATTGATCTTTATATTGAAACGTTATCCAAGGATGAGCGATCGTCATATTTAGGTAGGGAGGTATTTACAACCTCTGTCGAGGTTGACGTTGCCTAAATTGGCCCGACTAACTGCCCCTGAAGCCGAAGGTATGCTTCTCAAAGCCGGATTTGAGTTGCTGAGGACAAAGGGGGGCCACAGAATCTATATTAAGGAAAACACCCGATCATTCTTCCATTTCATTCCAAAAAAACTCTTCATCCTAAAATTGTCAAACAAGTATTAAAAGCTATCGAATAAAATCGTCAATCACTGGGCTCCTCTATTGTTAATAATTAGGCGCATCTCCTATCAAGAAATCCTTTCAAATATCCCCGCGGCGCCCATGCCGCCGCCGACGCACATTGTCACCATGCCATAGCGCGAATTACGTCTTTCCATTTCATTCAAAATCTGGACTGTTAGTTTTGCGCCGGTGCAGCCGAGCGGATGTCCCAACGCAATGGCGCCGCCGTTTACATTGAGTATTTCCCGGTTCAGACCGAGCTCCTTGATCACTCCGAGCGCCTGCGCAGCGAAGGCCTCGTTCAATTCGATCACTTCAATATCTTGGATCTTTAATCCGGTCTTCCTTAGAACCTTGGGAATCGCTTCGACCGGTCCCAATCCCATCACCTCCGGCGCCACGCCCGCCACTGCAAAACCGACGAGCCGTGCCCTTGCTTTCAAGTTGAGTTGCCTGGCTCGTTCATCCGACATGACAACCAGCATGGCCGCTCCGTCGCTCATTTGGGAAGAGTTTCCTGCGGTAACGGTGCCTCCAACCTTGAAGGCGGGTTTCAGTTTCCCGAGCTTCTCCATGCTGGTATCCGCGCGCGGCCCCTCATCGATCTTCAACACCACTTCTTTGGTGATGATACCGCCATTTCCGGGCAGCTTCTCTTCAAGCGTGACCTGCACAAGCTCGTCATCAAACTTGCCTTCCTGAATGGCCTTTGCCGCATTCAAATTGCTTTGCAGGGCGAATTCGTCCTGCTCCTCCCTGCCGATATTATATTGCTCCGCTACTCTCTCCGCGGTTAGTCCCATGGCCAGGTAGGAGCTTGGCCAATTCTCAGCAAGATGCGTATTCGGACTGAATTTACTTCCGCCCATAGGCACCATACTCATACTTTCGGAGCCGCCGGCCAAGATCACATCATCCATCCCGCTCTTTATCCGTTCAACTGCATACGCCACGGTCTGCAGCCCCGAGGAGCAAAAGCGATTAATGGTTGCTGCAGGAACGGAATTGGGCATGCCGGCCCTGAGAGCAGCGATGCGAGCCATGTTCATTCCCTGCGCCCCCTCGGGGAAGGCGCAGCCCACCAATATGTCGTCCACATGCTCGGGCTCAAGGCCTGGCGTGCGGTCGATCGCTTCCTTAATTACCAGGGCGGCCAGGTCATCCGGGCGGGCGTTCTTTAATGTACCCTTTAAGGCTTTTCCCACAGGTGTTCGAACTGCTGTGACAATCACTGCGTCTTTCATAATTGGATTCTCCTAAGAATTTCACCACGGAATTTCACGGATTCTCACAGAACTATTTTGAAAACTTTTCTGTGTCTTTCCGTGTGTTTCCGTGGCTAAGTATTAAAGAAGTCCTTTTAACCACGGATGACACTGATTTTCACGGAAGTCTCTGTTCAGACATTCTTTTGAATCCGTGTTATTCCGTGTAAATCCGTGGTTAATTATTTCATGTTTTCAATTCCGCAATGGTTTCCCGGTTTCGAGCATGTGAACCATGCGCTCCTGCGTGCGTTTCTCCCCGCAGAGGGAGAGAAAGGCTTCCCGCTCGAGGTCGAGAAAATACTGCTCGTCCACGACTTGAGGAGCGGTGAGGTTCCCGCCCGCAATCACAAATGCCAGCTTGGTTCCGACAACTCGGTCATAATCGGTGATGTAGCCGGCCTCGTGCATCTGATCCAACCCGACCAGTATGAGTGAATAAACATCGGTGCCTAATGCCAGCATTTTCTCCTGCATCGGGCGTCTGCGATGACCCTGGCTCACCAGCGCCAAGACCGTTTTTTTCGCCTCACCGATGAGCCGGCCAGAATTCATGGAAATCAAATCGGATTCGCGCAGCAAGTCCAATTTTTGAGCTTCCATGGCGCTACCAGCAACCTTTGCCATGCCAATCGTTTCAAAAACCTTCTGTATGAACGGTTGATATTCAACCCCTTTAACGCCC
>JAUXJX010000330.1 GCA_030624545.1 Bacteroidota bacterium
ATAATCAAAAATAAGTCTCATATTCTTAGCGCCTGGGTGAATTCATTGCAAAAATTTATTTATAATTCAAGAAAGTCAAAGTTGCTTTTGCTAACATTATATCACACAACCTAGCTATAAAATGCAGAAGCCCGTATATCAGAAATGGGCGATGCATATTCCAGCACCTTGGCGGCAAACTCTTCGGCTTCGGACAGACCGATTGAAGAGAAATTCTTTCCTGCCAGGTAGTCACACGCGGACTTGACAAATTGAATTGTGGGCGCAACCGATCCGATTGCGATGCCCGCGTGGGTGATTTTATCGTCTTCGTCCGCCTGAATATGGTAGGCCAGCGAAACCACCGAACACTCCATCGAACGCCTGGTCCCTATCTTGATAAAATCAGAATATATTTTTTTGCTTTCATTATTTGGAGGAATCAGAACGCTGCGCAAAATCTCATCTCTCTTCAAATCAGTTTTTCGCACGCCAACAAAAAAGTCATTTATAGGAATAGTCCTGACCATACCCCTTGCTGATAGAATCTCACACCGGGCTTCTAAGGCCATCAGTGCACAAGCAATGTCCCCTGCAGGCGAAGCGGTGCAGAGATTTCCTCCTACTGTTGCTACCTGCCGGATTTGTCTTGAGGCAAGTCTATTTGCTGCTTCACACAAAACGGCAAACTGCTTTTTCAACCCATGGTTGGCGGCGATTCCACCGGCTGTAACAAGCGCCCCTATCCTGAATCCGTCATCTTGAGTTTCTATGGATGTGAATCGCTCATCATTTAAGTTCGCCAAATTAACGACCGTCAGGTCTTTTTCCGGCTGCTTTTTGAGCTCCAGGAGCAAATCAGTACCCCCCGCTCCGAACCTGAACCTCTTGCCCCGCCTTTCGGAAATAACCTTCAACAGTTCGTCGGTAGTTTCAGGGCTTATTAATTCGAAGTTCACAAGCTCTTCCCTGGCAATTCAACAATAGAACAATTTAACCGTGGAACAATGGAACAATGAAGCAATGGAACAATGAACGAAAATTCAGACAATAGCCCATTCTCAATTGTCCTTATTTCGGAGCGCCTTCAAAACCTTTTCCGGCGTTATCGGTAATTCGTCGATCTTAGCGCCTATCGCATCCGAAACCGCGTTCGCAATGGCAGCGGGGGTCGGAATAAGCGGCGCTTCGGCGACTCCTTTGGCGCCGTAGGGGCCATGTTTGTCATTGGTTTCTATGGGATAAAAATGAATCTCAGGTATATCGCAGGCAGTGGGAACCTTGTAATCATGAAAACTTGGATTGAGCACCTGGCCATTTTCTACAAGTAGTTCTTCAGTTAGAGCATAGCCCATTCCCATCACGACGCCCCCCTCTATCTGTCCTGCCAATCCTAAGGGATTTAGTACTTTGCCGACATCCTGCGCCACATGAACATCCAACACCCTAACGTTGCCTGTATAAGTGTCAACTTCAACTTTAACGGCTTGTGACGCAAAAGCATATGTGGGAGATACGTTTCCTTTGTAGCCTTTGTCCTGAAACTCACTGGGCGGCTCGTAAAAATAGGACTCTATGCACACTTCATTCGGTTCTTGAAAGTGAAGCTCTCTCACCACCTTGTCGATCTTAATTGACTGCCCGGCCTTGAGAGACTTGATGAATCCACCGTCGTATTCCAGGTCATTAACATCCGTTTTTAGCAGATCAGCGGCTTTGGACGAAAGCTTGTTCTTAAGCTTGCCCATCGCGCCTAAAAGCGAGTTGCCGGCAATGTAGCTTGTCCGGGAGGCATGGACGCCCACATCCCAGGGCTTAACGTCGGTATCGGAATTTATTACCCTGATCTTCTCGATTTCGATCCCCAACTCCTCCGCGGCAATCATGGCAAGGACTGTTTCCGAGCCTTGTCCGATTTCACTGGAACCGCTAATAATGGTCAAATATCCATAATCATCCAGCCTGACGGTCGTCCCGCAGCCATCCGACCGATAAATTTTGGCGCCCCCGCCCACGTGAAGCATGGACGCAAAGCCGATTCCTCTTTTATATCTCGCGGTACTATGAGCCTTTATATCTTCCCGACTAGATACGCTCTTTTCTATGACTGTTTTTAGCGCGGATTCATGGCCGCACGAAATGTAATGAAGCCCTTGCCCGGTAGTCTCTCCTTCGTAGTTGACATTAATCAAACGAATTTCCGCTTTATCCATGCCCAATTCTGCCGCCATCAGGTCAATATTTCTCTCCAGGGCAAAGGTAGCCTGAGGATTTCCATATCCTCGAAACGAACCGGCAAACGGGTTATTGGTGTAGACCGCATGAGAATCAAAAAAACAAGCAGGAACCTGGTAAAGTGAGGAAAATGCTTGCATCATTACAAAAGGCGTGGTTGCTCCCCAGGAAGTATAGGCTCCGTTATCTTTGGTGATCTTAATTTCCCGAAAGGTAAATCTCCCTTTCTCATCAGCGCCGCTGATCAAATCTATCACCATAGGCTGCCGGGTGGGCGAGGCCAGAAATTCTTCTTCCCGGTCGTAGGTTATTTGAACGGGCCGTCCGGTCTTCATTGAGAGTAAAGCGCATATCGGCTCAAAGGGATACATATCCAATTTGCTGCCAAAAGCGCCGCCGATAGTCGGTTGAATTATCCGGATCCTCGAGGGTTCCATCTTTAGCGCGCGGGCCATATCTCTCTGGTAGAGGAAGGGAACTTGCGTAGAGCTGTACAAAACAAGCAGGTTTTCCGTTTTCGAAAAATCGGCTGTAATTGTGCTGGTTCCTAAACAGCAGTGGGTTACCCGCGGCAATCGATAACGCCGTTTTACAATGCAGGAGCTTTTATCCTTTTGTTCTTTAAGATTTCCATGTTCGTAATGGAATGATTCGGCAATGTTCTTTTCCTGCTTATTCGGAGCAAATTTATTGATTTGCGGCGCATTCTCTTTTAGCGCTTCGGAAGGATCAAAAATGCCTTCTTTGACTCGATATTTTACTTCAATCAGTCTTAACGCTTGTCGGGCAATTTCTTTCGTGGCGGCGGCAACGGCGGCGATCTCATCACGAATACAATTGACCTCCCCCTTCTTCAAAATAGGGTGATCTCTTTTATAACTGATGTTGTTTGTATCGACGTCATCGGCGGTAATAATGCAGACCACCCCCTGAAGTTGAGAGGCCTTCGTCGCATCAATCGACACTATTTCTGCGACGGGATGTTTTGTGCGCAGGATCGCCCCATAGAGCATGTTCGGTAATGTAATATCATGCCCGTAAACGGCTTTCCCGCTAACCCTGTTTCCGGCGTCTAATTTCGGCGTTGGCTTGCCGATTACTTTGAGTTCATTTTTCATATTGATTTGCTGTTTGCTGTTTTGTTGCTCTATCGCATCCCTGTTCTGCTATTTGATTCTTCATTGTTTCATTCCCCTATTGTTTTGAACAATGAAACAATGAAACAATGAAACAATGGAACAATGGGGCAATCCTCCGCAATGATTCATATTTTTGAACATCTATCCCTCCCTAAACAATCCTTCAACCGCATCAATGAGTTTGACATAACCGGTGCAACGGCACAAGTTGCCCTCGAGGGCTTTTTTGATTTCCTCTCTATCAGGAATAACCTGATCCACTTCGCATTGTCTCTGAAATGCCTTGATCGACATGATCATTCCCGGCGTGCAAAATCCACATTGAACTGCTCCGTATTCGATGATCGCGTCCTGAACCGGATCCAGTGCCGCATCCTGATTGCTCCAGGTTAATCCCTCAATGGTGGTGACTTCTTTTCCGTGAACGTTGACGGCAAGATACAAACAAGAATTGACCGCATCCCCGTCAATCA
>JAUXJX010000120.1 GCA_030624545.1 Bacteroidota bacterium
CGGGGATCAGTTCAAAACAGTCATCGAATGCCTCGATAACATAGCTTTTCAATAATTCCGGATGTCTGCAGCGGTTCACATTGTCGATATTTAAGAGCACCGAGGTGATTTCGGGTTGCAGATGGGGTTTCGCCCGCATGATCTTTCCAGACGTTCCGGCAATATGAGGGGATACAACTGGACTTTCATGAGAGAGGAGTTGGTAGAATTCACCAAAGATCTGCTCAAACCTATTTTCGTTATCCACAGGAACTATATTGGCAAGAAGATGAACGGCCGCATACTTATTAGACACCTCCGGCTTTCTCAGGATGGTCACCAGGATATCCCAGGCCGGATAAATGTGGTCCGGAGACTGTTCACTAATTTGCAATAAGGTATAGAAATGCTGATCGCGTATTCTCGCGTTATCAGACTGCAGACCCTTTAGCGCTTCTTCTATGAGGTTTTCCAATGGCATCAATTGCTCTCATTTATGGGTTGTGATCAAGATGTTTCCTTCATAGGGCCTATCGCTAGAATCATTGAAAAATAGAATAGCAAACACAGTAGCATGGGTCGGAATCATACTTTCAATCTAGGTGGATGGATTCCCAAAAATCAAGCGATTCTTTGCCCGGCTCAGGGGCGGAGAAGTAAATTTGTGCGCGAAACACAGAAAAGTCCCAAGGAATTGTACAAAATATATATGTTCATTCTCTCACCACAAGCTCTAAACAAGCTTGCAAACGCATATTGATTTTAATACATTTAATGCTTACGAAAAACGGACTTTGTAACCATTTGTTCTGCCGGAATTTATGACAACGGGGTCGTTGATAGGTTTCTAATTAGCCATGTTTGAAGAACTCTCTCGCAAGCTGGACTCTGTCTTTCGCAAGATAAAAGGACAGGGAAAGCTTACTGAAAGCAACATCAAAGATGCGCTGCGGGATATACGCCGGGTGCTTCTTGAAGCCGACGTTCATTTTCGGGTCGCGAAGCAGTTCATAAGTACTGTACAGGAAAAGGCCGTAGGCACGGAAGTTCTGCGCAGTATCACTCCGGGACAGCAAATTGTAAAGATCTTCCATGATGAGCTGGCGGCGCTGATGGGCCATTCCACCGCTGACTGTCATTTCTCCAATATTCCGCCGACGATTCTGATGCTCGTGGGGCTGCAAGGTTCGGGGAAGACGACGGCTGCCGGGAAATTGGCGAAACATTTTGCCGGCAAGGGCCATTCAGCGCTAATGGTGGCGGCTGACATATACCGTCCCGCGGCGGTCGATCAATTGCAGACAATCGGAAATCGACTGAATACTCCCGTGTTTTTCGAAGCAGATACTCCTCCTCTTGATCTGTGCAAGAAATCAATCTCATTTGCCCGAAAGAACGGCAGAGATCTTGTGATATTGGATACGGCCGGTCGTCTTCACATCGACCAGCAGATGATGGACGAGCTTGTGCAAATCAAGGAGGCGCTCTCTCCAAATGAGATCTTGTTCGTCGCAGATGGGATGACCGGACAAGACGCGGTGAATGCCGCAGAAGAATTTCAGCGGCAGCTCGACTTCACCGGTGTTATTCTGACCAAAATGGATGGTGATGCACGTGGCGGCGCGGCGCTGTCAATCAAGGCTGTTACGGGGAAGCCGATCAAGTTTATCGGCACTGGTGAAGAATACGATGCCCTCGAGAAGTTTCATCCTGACAGAATGGCTTCCCGCATCCTCGGCATGGGCGATATCGTCGGCCTGGTTGAAAGAACGCAAGCTACCATGGATCAGGAGAAGGCTGCAGTACTGGAAAAGAAGCTGAAGCATCTTGAATTTACGCTGGAAGATTTTCTCGATCAGATGCAGCAGGTAAAGAAGATGGGCCCCCTCGATCAGATCGTCGGAATGATTCCCGGTTTCAACCTGTCGCCATTATCTAAGATGCAGGTCGATGACAAGGACTTGACTCGGGTCGAAGCCATTATCCGATCAATGACCAAAGAGGAAAGAAACAGGCCGCAGATCATCAATGGTAGCAGGAGGAAGAGGATCGCACGGGGCAGTGGTGCCACCGTTCCGGAGGTAAATCGCCTGCTGAATCAATTTTCGCAAATGCAAAAAATGTTCAAGCGTATGAATAAATTGGGTAAACGGGGAATGCCCCAAAATATGTTGCCAATTTGAACTGGTCAACCAAATAGAGGAGGTATAGGACTTGGCAGTTAAATTACGACTGACACGGATGGGACGAAAAAAGCGTCCATTCTACAGGCTTGTTGCCATAGATTCAAGGGCGCCAAGAGATGGAAGATATCTGGAAAACCTGGGGACATATAACCCCTTAGCCGAGCCTTCTGAGGTCACGTTGAAAGAGGAGCGCATACTCTATTGGTTGGGAGTTGGGGCACCCCCGAGCAATACGGTCAAATCAATTCTGCGCAGAGAGGGCGTGCTTTTCAGATGGGATCTGCTCAAAAAAGATCTCTCCGAAGAAGAGATGGCAGAAAAGATGAAGCTTTGGGAGGTAATCCAACTGGACCGCGAGAAAAAGCTTCAGCGCGTACTTGAAGAAAAGAAAGCAAAGCGGGCCACGATGGCTCAAATGAAAGCTGAGGAAGCCGCAGAGAAGGCAGAAGTGGAAGCAGAGCCAACCGAGCCGCAAGCGGCGGAAGCTGCTCCGGCTGAAGAAAAGGTTGAAGAAGCCATAGCGGATGAACAGGAAGAAGTAGTTGAAGCGAAGGAGGAGGCTGCCGAGGCCGCCACAGCAGAAAAACAGGCCGAAGAGGCTGGAGAGACAGCTAAAGAGGAATCGGAGGAGGGAAAGACCGAGACAGTTGCAGCCGTGCCTGCGGAAGAGCAAACCGACGAAGGCGCTAAGGAGACCAAAACGGAAGTAGAAGAAGAGGAGAAAGAAGCTCTAGCAGCCGCTCCGGCTGAAGAGACCACTTCTCAGGAACCGGCCGCAGACGAGACTTCATCAGATCAAGCGGTTTCCGAAGAAACTGCCGAGGCCGCATCTCCATCCGAGACCGAGGAAGAACCAAATGCTGATGAAGCCGGGGCCGAGCTATCATCTGAATCGGGAGGGAAAGACGAAGCGAAAGAAGAGGAGGCAGAGGAGACCGACAAGGAAGGTTCAAAGGATAAGTAAGCCCATAAGCATAGCGACAATCCTTCAATATAGTAAATTCCATAATAGTTCTTTATTAGCTAGGCAGATACAGGATCTGAGAGGATGGCGATGATTTGGAATCTCTTTAAGAGAAATCCAGAACTTGGTGACGGCATAAAAAGCCTTGACCAGGAAGGAGGGACGGATTTGAAGGAATTCGTCGAATTTATCGCCAAACATTTGGTGGATAAGCCGGATGAGGTTGATGTGGCCGAAATTGACGGAGAGCGTACTGTTGTGTACGAGCTTCGTGTCGGTAATGGCGATCTTGGCAAAGTGATCGGAAGAAGAGGTCAAACCGCCAAATCAATCCGGACCCTTTTGGCCGCAGCTTCTGCGAAGAGCGGGAGACGTGCTGTCATGGAAATTCTAGATTCGCCGTTTTTCTGCAATAAATGGCTCAAGACCTGATTCGTATCGGAGTGGTTCTAAAACCCCAAGGAATTCGGGGTGAAATAAAGGTCAGGCCTTTAACTGATTTTCCATCCCGGTTTCAAGAGCTATCGCGTATTTTCTTGATTCCGGCTGGGGGGGAAGAAAGCATCCTGGCTAATATGGAAGGCTTTAGAATCCAGGAAAAGTCAATAGTGTTAAAGCTGGAAGACGTCGATACACGGCAAAAAGCGGAGAAATTAGTTGGACTCGAAATAGCAATACCGCGTGAGGAATGTATTGCTCTGCCTCCGGACTCATATTTTGTATTTGACTTAATCGGGATGGCGGTGGTTCTTTCGACCGGACAAGCATTGGGAGTGGTGGAAGATGTACAATCACTTCCATCTCAGGATATGCTTGTTGTGAGAGCGAATAATGGAAGTGAAATTCTCGTTCCATTGGTTTCGGAAATTGTAACGGATATATCTTTGGAAGAGAGGCAAATTGTGGTTTTCAATTTGCCGGGGCTTGTTTGATCTGGAGCAGCATGAGAATTGATTTGGTTACAGCATTTCCCGATCTCGTACAGGGACCCCTGGAGGAGAGCATCATCAAACGGGCCCAAGACAAAGAACTGGTCCGGATTATTGTTCATGATCTTCGGGAATTCACAACCGATAAGCATCACAAAGTGGACGATTATCCATACGGAGGTGGCGCGGGAATGGTCATGAAACCGGAGCCGTTCTTTCGCTCTCTGGAGCAGATCTCAGCTTCTGTGGAAGACAGCCGCAATTTAAAGATTATCTACATGAGTCCACAGGGAGAGCTTTTCAACCAGAAAATGGCAAACGAGCTGGCGCATGACGAGCATCTCATTTTCTTGTGTGGGCATTACAAAGGAATTGATGAACGCGTGGTGGAGGAGTTTGTTACAGACGAAATTTCGATAGGTGATTATGTGTTATCGGGTGGAGAGCTGCCTGCCCTGGTTGTGATCGATTCTGTTGTCCGGTTGATTCCCGGTGCTATCAGCGACATGGATTCTGCGGCAACCGACTCATTTCAACAGGATTTGCTGGATTGCCCCTATTATACCAGACCTGAAGAATACCGGGGACTGCAGGTGCCGGAGGTTTTGCTCTCGGGCCATCATGAAAATATCCGGAAATGGCGGAGAGAGCAATCATTGAATCGCACGACCAGCAGGCGACGAGATTTGTTAAGCAATCATAGGAACAAGAAAAACGGCTTTGATAGAACGGAGGATGAATACAATGGGCAAGCTTGAGGCAGTTGGCTTGGATCAAATAAGAGATGATTTACCGAGGTTTGGTCCCGGAGACACGGTTTCCGTGCATGTTAAGGTAAGAGAAGGCGACAAAGAAAGGATTCAAGTTTTTGAGGGTGTCGTAATAAAGAGACGCGGCGCCGGCATCAACAAGACGTTTACCGTGCGCAAGATCTCAAACGGAGTAGGCGTTGAAAGAATCTTTCCCCTGAATTCGCCCAATATCAAAAAAGTTGAGAAAATCCGCACAGGAAAGGTTCGCCGAGCAAAACTGTATTATTTGCGGGATCTCACAGGCAAAGCTGCGAGAATCGAAGAAAAAACCACCTCTTGACCTCAAGTGGGTGGTTTGTGCGGTTCGCCGAGGTGTTGAAAAAAGCGGCCGGGAAGATAGGCCAGGCTTTTGCCCTGCCGCAAGGGGAAGGGCCAGAAATTTCCCCCATAGTTGAAATCACTGGCCGAAAATCGTTGCAAGGTGCATTCTTGACCAGTATAGACGCCCGGCCTTTCAAGACTGTCTATTCGGATTGGCGACCCATTTTGTCAGAAAAGGCTTGCTTTTCGAGAGATAAGCCCGTATATTTCTTCGTTTTATGGATATTTTATGTGTAGTTCCGGCAAAACAGCACCGTGCTGCAAAGGTGCTGGCAACGTAAATAGGACGTATGGTCCAGGAGAATTATTCAAAGCGTGGTAAGTCCTGAAGCCGTAAAAGAGAAACTCAGAGCGATTTCATATCCCGATACGGATCTTGATCTTGTGTCATCCGGAGCAATAAAGGATGTCCAGGTGGAAGATTCTACCGCCAAAATCGTTCTTAGTCTGGACACCAGAGATCTTCAGATTCGGAAGCAGATCACAAATGAGATTCGCCGGGAAGTAGAGGCCTTGGAAGGGATAAAGCAAGTGGCCATGGAGATCAGCGGGCCTCCGCCGCAGCCCAAGCCGAAGCCCTCACATGTGCCATCGGACAAAACAGCGCCGAAGCTCCTAACGGATATCAGGCATAAAATCGCTGTGGCAAGCGGAAAAGGTGGTGTGGGAAAGTCTACTGTGGCAACGAATTTGGCTTTGGCTTTATCTAAGCTTGGAGCCCGGGTTGGTCTTCTCGACGCGGATATTTACGGTCCCAATATTCCCATCATGATGGGGATTAACAAAAGACCGATGGCACAGGGAAACCAGATTGTGCCGTTGGAGAGATTCGGTATCAAGATTATGTCGATCGGTTTTTTCCTGGAGGAGAATTCACCTGTCGTCTGGCGTGGTCCTATGGTGGGCAAGGCGATTGAACAATTCATGAGAGATGTGATCTGGGAGGATGTTGATTATTTTATCTGTGATATGCCGCCGGGAACAGGAGATGCGCAGCTTAGCTTGTCCAGCCTGATCGACCTGGAAGGCTCAATTATCGTCACAACTCCCCAGGACGTAGCACTCGCAGACGTTGTAAGAGGCGTGGAGATGTTTAGAAAGGTTGATGTAAATATACTTGGGGTGGTGGAAAACATGAGCTATTTCGTTTGCCCCCATTGCCATGAACGAACGGAAATTTTTGACCATGGCGGTGGTGAACGGACCAGTAAAAAGCTTGGCGTTCCCTTCCTCGGGGCAATTCCCATTGACCCCGATATTCGTATCGGTGGAGATTCCGGTGAGCCCATTATGGTTTCCAAACCCGAATCACCCGAGTCACAAGCATTTTTGGAGA
>JAUXJX010000271.1 GCA_030624545.1 Bacteroidota bacterium
GTACCCCGGTGCGCCTAATACTATTTCTCAAGCGAGCGCTGTCGGGGCTGTCCAAAAAGACATCAGTGTGCCATTAAGAGACTTCGTCGTGAGCCCCGGCCTGAGCGGGACGAAGGCTCGGCCGAACGGATACGCTTGCAAAATGACACTAGCTAGCTTTGTTCTTTTGATCCGTGCCAATCCGTGGTAAAGAGATTTTTTACACAGTCTCTTAATCGAGGTACTAATTTAGGACGTGGATAGATTCCACGGGCGATCTGTTAACTCACACGCTTCAACAGAACCAGGGAGAGGTCGTCGCTGCGCGGCGCCTCGCCGACGAAAATGTCAACCTCTGCCAGCAGGTGCCCTCCGGCTGCCTCCGCGGAAAGTCCTCTCAACCTTGGCAAAATATCCATTAGATGCTGTTCGCCGAAGAAGTCGCCCTGTTCGTTGCGGGCCTCGATCAAACCGTCAGAATAGGCAAGCAGCAGGTCACCTGGCTGCAGATCGATGTGCTCTTCGCTGTAATCCGCATCGGGCATAATGCCCAGTGCCGTTCCCCCGCGGGGCATCTCTCTGAGGCTGTCGCCGTGTATGGAAACAGGGGGTAGGTGACCGGCGTTCAGGAGGCGGACCCGCCTGGAGCCGGGCCCCAACTCGAGATAAATGAGGGATGCGAAACGGTTCGGCAGGCTATCCCGGCAAAAAATTTTGTTGATCTGTGCGCCCAGTTCCGCCAGGGATTTGAAACTCGAGGCAATGGCGCGAATTGTGGCCTGCAGCTTGGCCATCAGCAGCGCTGCCCCCAAGCCTTTGCCGGCGACGTCGCCCAATGCCACGCCCAATCTTTCCTTGTCTACCATCAGGTAGTCCACCAAATCTCCGCCGATCTCGTTGGCGGGGCGCGTATAGAGCCAAACTTCCCATCCGGACAAGGTCGGATTGTGATCGGGAATAAGCGCCGATTGTACGGCCCGACCCGCTTCGATCTCCTCTTGTGCCAGTAGCTTGTCCTTTAACTCGAGGATCAAAACAAATAGCAGGACCGAGAAGCCAAGTTTCCAGCCATCGAAACCCTTGCCGCTGTCCGTGAAGAAAAGTGCTACGCTAACGAGCAGCAGGATACGCCGGAAAGGAGTCAACTTGAAAAACATGCTTTTCAGCACCAACCACGCTAAAAAGATGGCTCTCCTAAACCGGCCCATGGCAGACAACCGGTCTCTTGTCTCGTCGTCAAGATAGACCTGGTAGATGTCTCTCATTTCCCGGCGGAAGGTGCGCTTAAAATCACCCCGGTGCAGATCATTCCGAATGGTTTTGCCGAATTTCGGGCTTTCTTTGGTTGAGGACTTCGATGCGTTTCCCTCGGTCATTGAATCATCCATTTCCTTTAGGCATGCAGAGATTGCCATTCATCGATACATAAGGGTACTAATAAAACTTTACCAAGTAGTTACGTGAAAATCAAGCAGAATGCTGTCCTTTTTCTTGCACTTTGAAAATGTCGGAGAAAAGAAATTATGATCGGGAGGGGAAAAAATTTGCCACTTCCCAGGCATTTCAATCAATATCCGGGTGCCTGAGAAGCGGCGAAAATAGATGAAAAAGAAGTTTTGGCAGCTCTAATCAAACTTGACGATGACCTGATCGCCCATGCGAAGATGGACCAGATAGGTAGAATCGTCTTCATCAATTTTCTGGGGATTCATTTGCATGACTTGAACCAGGATGCCCGCCACATTCGATTCACTCGCGAGGCTCTGAATCTCAGCAGCCGGAATCGTGTATTCACCGGTATTGGTCTCAAGGATAAGCCGGCCTTGAGGCTCCAGCCGGTCCTTGGATCCGTCTCTCGGACCCGGCCGTTGATTTGGATCTCTCTCGATCAAAGGCATGATGCCAATGGATATCGGCTGATTACTGTCTCCGCCTTCCCAGGTGACCTTAAGATCCTGGTCACTGGCGATCGTTCCGTTTTGTGCCGGACTGGTAATCTGAAGCATTTTTTGTGGTGCCACAACAGCCACTGTGACCGCGGCGAAATTGTCGGAGCCGGTAGCCTCAAACCGATAAGTCTCGCCAGGCAGAAAGGGAATCTCGATTACGGTTTCAAAGGAGTTGGGCGGTCCAAACGGCCCTCTGCCGCCAGGCCCGAATCCGCCCTGGGGGCCGCCATTGTTGCCGGGTCGCCCAGGACGAACACCATTATTGCCCGGACTGAATCCTCCGCGGCCTCCGTGTCTTCTTCCCCTTGGCCCACCAGGCACCATCGAACCCAGTCTATAGATAACACCGCCATTCCTTAATTCGACCTTCGAGAATTCCAGGCTATTTCCGCTATAATGCAGAAATACGGATCCCATGTCCTGCCCGGAAAGGAATCTCGGCCCCTTTGCCGTATCCGGGTTTGCCACGGCGAAGGCGTCACTGCGGTTTACCTCTTCCTGGTTGAATGGATGGTAGAATGATTGCCAGCCGACGGAGAAGATGGCGTCCACATCCGCCAGATCAATCCCAAAATCCACAAATTTGGACAGATCGTCGGTAAGGGCAGATTCATTTAAGGTAGCGGTTAACTGGTCTATGGCATCCTCTTCAAAGGCATTGATGTTGTCGTTCGCGGTATTTTCACAAGCGACCATAACGCTCAGGGATGCAATAATCCAGAAAATTGACAGGAATTTGAAGTTCCGCATGATCAATTTCTCCTTAAGTTCTTTGGGTCCCTGAAGAGCGTCTCTTACCGTCAATCCGTTTTTCGATGCCTCAATCCACATGGGCCCTACTTCAATTAGGCACTGTTTTGCACTCTTCATCCTATACTACGGATGACGCTTCAGAAACCCTATGTGATTCGGAACAATCGATCAAAAAAGCAGAAGCGTAAGAAATGGCTGCAGCTTTTGTCGCAGAATCTTGAGGGCTTTGCTCATGCGGCTTTCCACCGTTTTAACCGAGATGTGCAGCGCATCGGCAATTTCCGTATATTTCAACCCCTCGATGCGACTTAGGCAGAAAACCGTATGGATGTGTTCCGGGAGGCTGTCGATGGCCGTTCGAGCCTTTTCCTCAAGGTCGAATTGAGCCTCCGGTGCAGATGTCTCGTCCACGGGATTCTCAAGGGCATAGGCCTGTTCAGTGGTTTTCTTTCGCAAGAGATCGATGGCCAGGTTACTTGCGGTTTTGTATAGATAGGCTTTGATGGATTTGCTAGAATCGACGGATTCACGGTTTTTCCAAACCCGAAAAAACAGTTCTTGAACCAGGTCTTTCGAGGTTTCGTGATCCCGTGTTTTGTGCCACAAAAAGCGAAAAAGTTGTTCGTAATAACGATAGTAAAGGATTTTGAAAGCATCTGCGTCGGATTGCTTTATCGCAACAGCAAGTTCCGGGTCAGGGGTGTCTGCAGATGTGCCTGTCACTAATTTCGCCGCTTCCACGTTATCGATCAGGGTAGATGGTATGGGTCATAATGTAAACTAAAATCGTTACTTTCAAAAATTAAATACCGAACATCCACATGGTAACATTTGGGATTCTCGGAATGAGCCTAGGCCGGAATTCAGAATAATTCGGTTGCTTTTGCTTCTTATGACTTCCTGTTTTGGATCGCTGTTCTCTTTAATGTCCGCGGGGCAAGAAAGTTCGCCGAAGCTCCTTTTTGCGCAAGTTTCAACCATGACGAAACAAATTTTCTTTTGAGACGATAAAGTAGTAGCTGGTGCTCAAAGAGAATTGTCTTAAATATTTGTAACAGCTTCAAAATCTTCCAGATAGCGTTGAATATTGTTTTCGGTTTATTATATTAAATTGACCTTTCCTAATACAATTCATCCTTTCCCGGCAAAGGATTATTGAAAACTTACAGCCAAGGATTTACAACAGTTCAATTTTCTCTTTAATACGTTGCAAAGCAATCAGGAGCGCAGTCATGGAAGATAAAGCCAAGCCCCAAAACGTTTCGGAAGAAGAAGCCCGGCGCGTCGCCGAGGCAGCACGCGAAAAAGAATGGGATCGCCCCAGCTTTTTGCGTGAGACCTTTTTGGGCACCTGTCGCATGGATTTGGTCCATCCCTTTCCAGATCCCAAAGGCATCGACCGTCCCGAGTTTCAGGAGTTCTACCAAAAGATGAAGACCTTCATGGAAGAAGAGGTGGATTCCGATGCGATCGATCGGAATGGGAAGATACCGGAGGAGAATATCAAAAAGCTCGGTGAGATGGGCGCATACGCCA